>SVUH01000010.1 GCA_015063335.1 Oscillospiraceae bacterium
GAAATATTTAAGCTATCTTATTTTAAAAAATGTAGGGACAGGCGTCCCCGACTGTCCGTTATAATAGATTAAAATTAAAAGCAAAATTAAAAGATTAGAACAAACTAATTTTGCGGTTTTCTTTTGCTTACCTTTTCTTTTTCCTAAAAGAAAAGTAGGTGCTTACCTTTTCTTTTTTTAAAGAAAAGTATGAGCTGCTCCAAAATGGAGCAGCTCGTTTTTTTATTAGTCTGCGGTAAGACCGGAACGCTCGATACCCTGTACGAGGTACTTCTGACAGAAGAGATACATTACTATCAGCGGAGCTATGATCATAATTCCGCAGGTATTTCTTATTGCAGATTCGTACAGCTGCTTTCCGGCATAATCCATCGCAAGCGAGGAAGGAACGTCGATAACGTTCGGCATCAGCGTCGTCTTCGTTGTCGTGAAGAACAGGCCGGTGTAGAAGTCGTCGGTCCACTGCCACGAGAATGCGAACAGGAATACCGTTATCATCATGGGCACGGAGAGAGGCAGAATGACGTTGATAAAGGTATGGATAGTACCCGAACCGTCAATGTAAGCCGACTCCTCAAGCTCATCGGGAACTCCCTTGAAGAACTGGCGAAGCAAGAAGATATACAAGCCGTTCTTAAAGGCAAGTCCGCATATAGACATGATGATAAGAGGCCAATAGGTGTTCGTGAGGTTAATACCGTCAGTTGAGAACTTATCCCAAGAATCGGGGATAATGTCGATAACTCCGTTGAGGAGCTTGAGCTCCTTCATGGGCTCCCATACGCCGCCATTTATGAGCGAGTCGATACCGAAGATATCTATCACAGGCAAGCCGCCGCCGTTGAGCCAGCCGAAAATTCCGAGAATATCGAAATAACGGAAGTTCATAAAGAGCGAGAGGCGAAGCGTCTGGTGAGGAACTACGAGGGAGAAGATAACCGCAAGGAACACGATGTTGTTACCCTTGAACTTAAACTTTGCAAGACCGTACGCTACGAAGCAGCATATAAAGGTCTGTATCAAAGCGGTGCTTCCCGAGAGGAAGAGCGTATTGGTAAACGCTTCAAGATAAGCGTTTTCAGCCCAGATCGCCTTATAAATATCAAGCGAGAATTCCTTAGGGATAAGTCTTACGGTAACGTCAACGAAGTCGTCGGGGGACATGAACGATCCCGCGATCTTAGTAAAGAAGGGGTAAAGCACGATGTAGGATATACCTATGAGAAGCACGAGTCTTACAAGATACCATGCTATCTTCTTAAGGAAGAAAGTGGAGAGAAACTTTGCTTTTATTCTGTCCTTCAAGGGCGAACGGTCAAAATCAACGCGGATCTTGTTCTTCGTTTCCCTGCGGACCTTTAATTTGTTAGGTGCATTCATTTACGGCTCCTCCTTTCTTAGTCTTTTCTCTGATAGAACACGAATGCCGAGAATATTCCCGCTACCACCGCAATTATCAGAATTACGATAAGGAAGTACATCCATGCCATTGCCGAGCTGAGAACCCTTCCGTTCGTATCTCGGTAGGTATTCTCGATAAACTTCATCACCACGTTCGAGTCCGTCGTAAAGGAGTCTATAACCGTATAGACCGCGTTTACAAGGATCATCGGGCTTATCATCGGGAAGGTGATCTTCCAGAAGGTTTCCCATGCAGTTGCTCCGTCTATCTGTACTGACTCGTATATTGCGGGGGATATGGACTGAAGTCCCGTGAGGAATATGAGCATCTGTACGCCCGAACGGTTTACTATATCGTAGATATTGTTAATTGCCGTTGTAACGTACTTAACGAGCTCTTGTCCTACTACCATGCCCGAGAGCATCTGCTCTACGTCCATGGAGGATACGATTCCCGATGCTGCGCTCTCTCCCGAGCCGTCGTCCATTCCCTCTTCCATTCCCTCACCGACAAGGTTCTGGGACTCAATGCCCTCCATAAGACCTGTCGAAAGGATAACGGGGATAAAGAATATTGCTCTGAAAACTGCGCGTCCTGCCATCTTCTGGTTAAGCATTACTGCCATAAACAAGGAGAAGATAAGGATCATGGGAATATCGAAGATCATGTTCTGAAGTCCCGTTAGAAGCGTTTCCACGTAATCGGGATTTTCGAACAGAGCGTTGCTGTAGTTCGACCAGCCGGCGGGAATCAACTGATAGCTGCCGTCCTGGAGATAATTAATGGTATAAAAGCTATAGCGAATGGAATCGTACACTATCGGAAGATAGATAAGTATGAATCCTATTACGAAGGGGAGCACGAATATCCAGCCCGAACGAGCCTTACGCTTTTCGAGCGACGCGCCATTACGGCGTTTGCCGAGCGCTTTAACCTTAATGTCTTTAGTCATTGTTTACTCCCCCTTTCATTGATTTTGCTGCTTCGGAAGAACTACGTATCCGTAAGCGTCGATAGCATAAGAGTGACCGTCCACATCAACTATTACCTTATAGTTGTTGAAGTTAAGAACGAATACCGTTCCGTCGCTATATCTCTCGTAAACTATCTTGTTGGTATCAGTCTCGTACGTAGGAAGCTCGTAGGTTTCCTTAACGATGGAATTCACGTCGCCGAGAGCACTCTTGTACTCGGGCACGTAATTTTCATATACCTCATCGGTATCGTCTTCGCTTGCAGCATTAGAAACCGCAACCGCAGCGGTAAGATCAGCATTTACGCCGGCAACGACATCGTCCATCTTTGCAAGATCTGCAACGATAGATGCGTCAATGCTTGCAAGAGCTGCCGCAACGTTTGCCTTATAGGAAGCATCGAGAGTGGGATCGTTATTTACACATTCAAGATACTCGCCCATAGCAAGCTTGTATTCAGCGCAAAGCGCGGTGTAAGCGTCGAGATATTCGATCGCATCAGTCTTAAGCACTGAGAACGTAGTTTCGCCATTATTAAAGGCTTCCATAGACTTCTCGTAATCGGCTTTTGCCTTTTTGTAGCCGCCGTTCGCATCGGCAGAAGCAATGATATCCTCTACTATTCTGCGGATCTCAAGTCTTGCGATTCTGTAGTTATCGGTGGTCATATCGTCGATAGCCTTCAGATACTCACGCTCCGCCTTATTGTTAGCCGCGATAAGCTCCTCAGCGTTCTTGATAAGCTCGTCATCGTCAGGAACACGAACGCCGCTTATGAACTTATGCTCCTCGATAAGAGAGGTCTGTACGCCCGAGAGCGCTGCATTGAGCTCGGTGTAGTAAGCAACCATATCATCAAACCAGATATCGTATCTTACCGAGTAATACTTACTGAGCTCCTCGTAGTTCTTAAGGTTGTTGGTGTTTCTATACGAGAGGATAAACTGGAGAGACGCACCGTTCTCAATTGCCTTGAGAAGCGCGTACTCAATGTTACCCTCCATGTTCAGAGGTGTTCCCGCAAACTCAACGTATCCGTGGAGAACCATTCCGAGGAAAGGTACGGATGCCGAGGACTGCGAATAACGGCTGGAGTCAAGAGCCACGTCGGTGATGTGGTCTACGTACTGCCAGGTATAAGCGTTTCCGCCGGAAGTAAGCACGGAATCAAAGCTGTCGCTCATGTGTGCGAGCGCCTCGACCGTAAACTTCTTGGAGTCCTCGCGGTTGTAAGGCTCATCCTCGTCAAAGTCGGAGTTGAGCGTGTTACCGAGCGTAGAAACTGCTATTCCGCCGTTGCCGTATTTATCGGTATAAGTCTTAGTCAGCTTGTTGTAGAAGTGACTGAAATATGCGGGGGACAGCGCAAGATCATAGTAGCTGATGTAGGTATGCTTGGTTGCACTGTACTCACGCTTACTTGAATAGCGGTTGTCGATGGTCTTTACTGCATGCTTCTTGAGCGAGAGTCCGTCGAACATTCCGTCGCCCTTTACGTAAGCAAAGTCAAAGTCGGGATATACGCCGTACTTACCATCTGCATCCTCGAGCAGCTCCTCGTAGCTGATCTCATCGTTTACCGCACCCTCCCACTTGAGGTAGTACGGAACCTGAGGATCGGTGATGCCGCCCTTGGTAAAGCCCGTAAGAACAAAGTTTACGTTGTCTATTCCAACCTCTGACAGGTCCTTATACATTTGAGTAACGTCCTCAAAGGTAGTAAGGGGAGTCATTACGTTGATCGGGATGGAAAGGAATCTCTCGGTAGTCTCAAGAGCACCGAAGGACTCGATGTAAAGCGGGATATTCTCTCGCACTTCACTCGACTCAAGCTTTGTGAGAACTCCCTTGTTTTCGAGGTATTCGCGGTAAGCCTTTGCCATTCCTACGTAAGAGCAATCGTAGAAGCTCTTAGAGGAAGTATCCGCCGAAAGTTCCTTGTCGGTAAGCATGATGTATCTTACCTTATAGTTACCCGTGTACTTTCTCGAGGAAACTACCGTCCACGTATCGTTAGCACCGACGGAGAGGGAGTCTGCAACGTTGTAAGTATCCTGAGGTCTGGGGTAAACGATCATTTTAACCGTGTTGTATTCGCTCGTTCTTACCGCATGGTAGGACGAAAGCTCCATAAGAGCGTCTCCCTCCTCAACGATAGCAACAAATCCGCGCTCGTCAGTCGTAATCTCGGCTGTCTCAGATGCGGGGGCGGGAGTCGCTGCGTCTGCTGACGTATCGCCATCTGCGGGCTTATCGGTCGCAGGCTTCTTGTTAGCAGTTGCCTCCTTGATCGTCGCGAGGTCCTCGGTCTCAACCAGACCGAATACGGGATAGCGGATTATCTCCTGATGCGTTCCCGAAATGGTATGGTATGCATAGTCCTGACCGTAAACCTTACCTGTAACGGTAGTGGACGCGCCAAGGTCGGTTATTTTCTGGAAGTCAAAGAGCGTTCCCGAGCCGTCCGGGAAGAAGGTATATCCCGAATTGTTCTTTGCGAAGTTTCCTTCCTTGTTCGAGCTTGCTCCGGCTCCCATGTAAGGAAGGATCTCTATGCTGTAAAGCTGGTAGAGAGCTTCGTTGAAGCGGATACCGTTTGCGGGAAGTCTTACAGAAAGTCCCTGTCCGTCAACGGTATATTCAAGAGCCATCTTAAAGAGAGGAGGATTCTTATCTTCGCTCTCGTACTCTACTAGCAAATGGTCCTCGTCGAGCATCTCGTACGTATAGTCGGGCGCGTAGGTCTTGATAGTTGCTTCAAGCTTCGAGAGCTGTACGCCCGAGGTCGATGCATCAAGCACGTATACGGGCATCTTTCTCGTGATCGGGAAGGACTTATACATAGCCTCTCTGAGCGAATCATTCACTGCGGAGGGATCCTGAAGCTTGTAGCGATTCACGAACTGCTTATATTCGAAGCTCTCCTCACCAAGCGCTTCTTTGATAGGATTCAAGAGATTTTCCTCAAATGAGCTCTTCTCGATCATGTGAGGAACGAGCATTCTTGCTTCCTCACGTCCTATCGTGTACTCAACGCGAAGACCGTTCTTGATGTTTCTTACTACGATCTGTCCTCTTTCGGCGGACCACTCGTAGCTGTAATAGGTCTGCTTGTTATTGCTTACAATGTCAACGAAGGTAACCGAAAGCTGAGACATGATCTCTTTCTTGATGGATTCGGTAGCCGTTGAAGCACCTACGGTGTAGGGGTTGGTGAAAAGCACCTCTCCCGTTGCCTTGTTGCGAACCGCTACCTCTCCGCTATACGCGTCTACGTAAAGCTGAAAGCCGTCTGTCTCGGGATGCTCAAAGCGCAGGTCCATGGTCTCGAGTTTTTCTTCCTTGGTTGCAAATACAGTACCAAAGTAGTCGATCGTCGCCTTAGCGTTTGAGGTATTGTACTCGTACTCTATTTCAGTCGTTGCCGATGCTTCCTCTGCCGATGCAAGGACGGAGAATGCACTTACCAGCATAATGACGGATAAAAGAGCAGCCATTATTCTATTAAATTTCATAACGTTTCTCCCTCCTATCCTACATTCTGAACTGAATTTCCGTTACGATATTGGTCACGAAGCTTACGAGCTTTCCAACAAGCGTCGTGAACAAAATTGCTATAAACATTATAATTATCATTCCCACTATCGTTCCGATGGTAGTAAGAACGTTCTTACCGATGGAATAGTCGTGGGTTACCATCATTCCGCAGAAGATGAGCAAGCCTGCCCAGATAAACGCGAATGCGTTTACAACGGAGAGGATATCAAGCTCTGCGGTAACGAGGAAGTTAGAGATGATGGTGGTGGGTATCATTATAAGCACCAAAGGCATAAGCGCATAGCAGGTTGCTATAAAGATATCCTTGTAGCTTCCTTCACCGTCAAAGAGCGTTGTAAGACACCAGTTTGCGATGGTCCAGAGTGCAAGGGGTATTGCGACTCCGAGGAATACACCGAATATAGTTGAGTAATTCTGCTGAGGATTGAGCAGATATCCCTGACCTATTGCCTGATAGTAGAAGGTCAGAATAGTCATTACGAGGATCGTAATAGCCGCGGGAAGCGAGCCGCGCTTCTCGTGCTTAAGATCCCAGAATCCGTCAAACGGATGCAGAATTACGTGGAACACGTACAAGAAGTGATGCCAGAAATTCTTCTTCTCGCCCGACGTTGCAACTCTCTTGTTTACCTTGGTCGCATACTTCATGAAGAACATGCAAGCAACGCAGACTGCGATAGCGATGATCGGAATAAGTATTATGTACTTAGACATCCAATTCTTTCTCAGATCCTTATATGCTACCGAGTAGTTCTCCGTATCGTACGCGGACTTGTAGTATTCAAGCGCTTCCTCAAGGTGGTTGCTTCGATAAAGCGCGTTACCTATTCCGATGTACGCCGCGTCAAAGTTGGAGTTTCTCTTAAGTATCTCTATCCAGTCGTCGATCGCCTGGTCGTAACGGCGCTCGTTCTGGTTACGAAGCGCGTTTACAATAATGTTACCGTACTCAGTCCTCTCGTAGACCGTAAAGGTCTTTGCGGTCTTATCGAGCAAGATCATGTTATCGCCCTGATAAACTATACCTGCAAGTCCTTGGCTTGATATGTTACCGAGCTGACGTCCCGTATCACCGAACGCAAAGAGGAGGTTACCGTCAAAATCGTAGGTAAATACCTTACTTCTCTTCTGGTCGATGATAGACCACGTCTTCTCAGGTCCTACCGCAACGTCAACGACCGTCGACGCGCCGAATATGGTATCGGAGGGCTTTGCCTGCTTTACGTCTACCTCACCCGAGGGAGGATAGAAGCCGTTTCTTCTCATGATCTCCGAGCCTGCCGCGTTAAGCATCTTAACGGGCGCGTAGTCACCCGACTTGGACTTTGAATTGATTGCCGAAATAATGTCGTTTTCTTCAATGGAGTTAGTGGTTACGTAGATAAAGTCTCCAAAGAGAGTAATGTTATTAAACTCGGTGGAAACGTAGCTCTCGGAGTTCTTTCTCTGCGCCTCCGTCTGGAAACGGCGCCAGATCCGGTCCCAAATGGACATAACGACTTTCTGCGCTCCGATAAATCCTGTAAAGTCACCCGTATCAGTCATAACGATGATACCCTGGTAGGTAGTGGAGGATACGACGTAAAGTCTGTCGTACTGGTCGACCGCAACCGCAACGGGCTTATATACTGCACCGTCGTCAAAAAGCTCTGACTCAGGCTGAGGAATTACGGAGAGGAAGTTTCCGTCGTGGTCAAAGGTAAGAATTCTGCTTGCGTCAGTGTCGCAAACGAAAATTCTTCCCTTTACTTGGTCGGTACCGACGATCTTATCCTCGGTGATAAACACGCCCTTAGGTGCCGTAAGGCTGTCAGCAACGCCCTGGTCGTTTATAAAGTTGGAAATTATAAACTTCAAGCGATAATATCTGTCGAGGACTACGATTCTGTTGTTATCGGTGTCCGCGATGTACACGTTCATCGCCTCGTCCGTCTCAATATCAGAGGGATTGGACAAGGAAAGAAGCGCGTTCTTCTTATCGGTATCGGTTACGTCGGGGTGATACTTTGCCATCAGCTCAGGATCGTTAAGTCCCATATAAGCAGCGTCGATAGACTTTGCGGGAACGTACGCGTCAGGTGAGTACAGAGCCGTTCCGTCTATGGAATAGGTGTACGTCTGATAGGGTGCGCTTGCTCCTACGGGGAGAGCCAATACCATGATGAGCGCAAATATAGCGCAAACAATCGCTGTTATTCTTTTCATACTCTCCTCCTGTGATTAGTCTTTCATTCCGCTCGAACCCATGGTTTCAATGATGTTCGACTGGGTTACAACGAATACCGATATAGGAACGAGCATCATTACGACGGTCGCAGCTGCGCTCGCGCCCGCACGCTTGATTCCTCCTGCGGTGATCTGCTGAATTGCATAGTTGATAGACTTGAGCTCCTCGGAATGGATGTAGATGGAAGCGCCCTGGTTCCAGAGATCCTGGAACGAGTAGATGATAAGCGTCAGCCACGCGGGCTTAACCATCGGCATCGCGATTATCCAGAAAGTACGAAGCTCGCTCGCACCGTCAAGTCTTGAGCTTTCAAGAACCGCGTCTGTTACGTTAGTCTCCATAAACTGCTTCATAAGGTAAAGACCAAGCGTCGTTCCCCATGCGGGAATGATTATTGCCCAGTACGTATTAATAATATGAAGCGAACTCATGAGGATAAAGCAGGTAACTGCCGTAACCGTCTTATGGAACATGAGGGACGTTCTTACGAGCTTAAACATCGTCTTTCCGCCGGGGAATGCGATCTTCGCCATTGCGTATGCCGCAAGGGACGAAAAGAACAGGTTTCCGAGCGTTCCCGCTACCGACGTGAATACCGTGTTGAATATGTATCTTGAGAAAGGAACGAGAGTTCCGCTCATAAGAGTCAACAGATCCTGGAAGTTCTTAAAGGTGGGGTTGGATACGTAAAATCTCGGGGGGAACATCCAAAGCTCGTCAAGGGGCTTTAAGGACTGGATAACGACATAATACATAGGAATGAACATGAAAAGTCCGAGAAGAACCAAAAGACATGTTATTCCAAAGTCGCCTCCTCTGGATCGTGCAAGCACGACTTTGTGTTTTCTTGTTCTCAGCTTTGCCATATCACGATCCTCCTACCTTTGAAATTATCTTCTTAACGACCGCGTTCGCGCCGATCATTACGACGAACAGTATAACTGCTATGGTCGAAGAATAACCGATCTCGAAACGCGAGGAACCGTAGTCCTCAAGGTGGTGAACTATGGTATGTGCTGCGTAGTCAACAGACGGGAATCCGCAGAGCGCGGTAACGACCGCACCGAATCCGAACGAGCCTGTGATCGACATTACCGCACCGAACATAAGCTGAGGCTTCATGTTCGGAAGGGTTATGTACCAAAGCTCCTGCCATCTGTTTCTTATTCCGTCAACCGCTCCTGCCTCGAACTGCGCCTTATCTATGCCCTGAAGACCTGCGATAAAGGACAAGAAGGAGGTACCGAGAGAGGTCCAGATAGCAACTACTATACAAAGGGGCATTACCCAGTCTGCATCCTCGAAGAACGCAATTTCGGTGTTGATTATGCCGAGCTTCATAAGCCAAGCGTTCGCCCATCCGTAGGAGTCACTGGAGAACAGCGTCGCCCATACAAGGTATACCTGACCTGATATGGAGGGCGCGTAGAAGACGAGAGTAACTATTGCTCTTATCTTCGGGGAAAGCTCGTTGATAAACCATGCAACCATAAGTGACATCAAATATGATGCAGGTCCAACGATTGCCGCAAATATAAATGTATTTTTAGCTGCCGTTATGAATACGTCGTCGTCAAGGAACAGCCTTACGTAGTTGTCAAGCCACACGATATTAGGCACCTCAAGCATGTTGAAGTCCGTAAAGCTTATCAGTATCGAAAGCACGACGGGAAGGACTGTAAAGCAGGTGAAAACTATCATGTAAGGTGCTACCATAAGATATGCTACCTTATTGCGCTTCATCTCTTTCCATATCCACTGCGCCTTGGTCATATCCTTGCGCGATACAGCCTTTTTATTTGCCGTTTTACGTGACATGTACTTCTTTCTCCTTATATTTTTTTACCTTATTATTTATAAGCCTCGTAGGATTCGAGAGCCTTTGCCGCACTGTCGAGGTTATCGGCAGCACCGCCAAAGAGCGTACCGTCAAGAGCGCGAAGCTGTGCTGACAAGGAATAGATGGATGCAAAGTCCTCTGTGGTGTAGCCTGCGATGAGTGCAAGTATGTTGTTGCAGGTTTCGTCGTAAGCTGCGTTGTAGGACTCGCTTTCCTTAGCCGCGAGTATCTTAGCCTCTGCCTCTGACATTCTCTTCTGTGCCAAGGTCTGTCCGTCCGCAAGAGTTTCAAGACCGAATTCCTGACGCTTACGCGTGATCTCGGTGTTGATAATTCTTATGTAGCTCTGAAGCTCGGTTACGGGGTCTGCCTTGTCGTTATAAGCAGAAAGGAATGCAAACTTCGTATAACGGTCAACTATATAGCATCCGGGGTAGTTAGGAACTGCCGCAAGGCTGTTGAACTGCGCCTCAAGCTGCTCAAGCTCCTCAGCAGTCCAAGGAAGCTCTCTAAGAGCGCTCTCGTTTGCAGTTGCGTGCTTTGCGGAAGGTCCGAGGATAGCAACCATTTCGTTAGAGTAGTCCTTCTGGCACTCCTCGTCAACGTGCCATCTCATAAACTTCCAAGCTCCGTCCATGTTCTCACAGCCTACCATCATGGAGATAGCGGTTACCGTGGAAACGGAAACGTTGTTTATATTCTCGCCGTTCTCGTCAGCGTATCCGGGCATCGGATAGAAGCCCCAGAGACCTTCGATCTCGGTCGCGAATACCTTGAGCTGGTTGTAGGTCGAGGTGTACGTTGCAAAGCCGAGAGGCATCTCGCCCGTTCTGAAACGGTTTGCAAAGTCGTACTTATAGGGGAACGAATACATGGTGAACATCTCACACATTGTATTAAAGGAATCAAGCGCTACGTTCGAGTCAAGATTTATTCTCATACCGTTGTCCGCGAAAAGCTCGCCGCCCATCTGGTAGAGGAATATCTTACAGTCGTTGTGCATCGCTATCTGCATGTTGTTAGCCTGAAGAACGGGAATTGCTTCCTTTACGTCGTCCCACGTCTTAGGAATGGTAAGTCCGAGGTCAACGAAGATGTCCTCACGAACGAACATCATGGTGAAGTTCTGCGTCTCGGGCAAGCCGTAGTAGTGCATCTTTACGTTGTATTCGTTTCTGTCAAGCTTAACGCCTGTCTCCTTCTCGTAGGCTACCATTTCATCCTCTGTCATGGGAACCTCGATTCCGAGAACCATCATTGCCGCGTCGTTAAAGTCGTCAAGTATCGGATCGTACTCAACGCCGTTTACGGTGTACGACTCGTCGAAGCCTTCCATATCTTCAATAGGAAGCAATGCTCCGCGGATCGCGTAGTTGATAACGTCGCCCTGTCCGATACCGATATATACGTCGGGACCCATCTGAGCGAGTATTGAAGGAAGCAGTGTACCGCCCGATACGAGCTTAAGGTCAACTGCGACCTTGGTGTTAGGTGTAAAGTCGTTGTTTATAAGGCTGCGGATAACCTGAGACTGGTCACGTCCGTATGCAAGCCATACCTCAACGACGTCCTCGCCCTCAGCCTCCGTCATAGCGCCCATACGGTCGTAGTTACGGAAGAAGGACTGAACAAAGCTTACTACCTCGTAAATGATAGTCTTGAAGAATCCTGCCTTTGCAGGGGGAACGGAGTCGTCATCTGCGCTCTGTATAACAATGTAGTCAAACATCAAGGGCTGAGTCTTTGCATCGCTGAGCCAAGTACCAAGCGAACCGATGTAGGTCTTGAGCTGCTCGAGATTCTTTGCCACCTCGTCGTCATCCTTACCCATCTGCTCGAGAAGTCTTGCTACCTTTTCAAGCGTTGCCGTCATGGAGCTCTTTACGTTTGCCGCTTCTTCAAGCTCGACCGCAACCGCTCCGAGAACTCTCGCCTGCTTGATCATGTCTATCATGGTGTCAGGCATTACGCGGGAGAAGCCGTAGTCACGGTACTGGTCAGGGCTCGTACCCGTAAGCTTAAGGATATTGAGGTAGTCTGCGTTTACCGCGTTAAGGGATTCCTGAACGCGGCTTACAACGCTACCCATGTTACCGAGCGTGACCTCAAAGCGAAGGGTGTATACTACGTCCTTCTCAAAGTAAATGTTGAACGTTCCGTCCGAGCCGTCGGATATTTTACCCGACTGCCAATCGGAGCTGTAATTAAACTGAAGTCTTCCTGCCTCGGCAAACGGAATTCCGTTGTAGTAGCCGAGAGCATTCTCGTCAAGTCCGTCGGAGTAAATGGACAGCGCTCTCGAGGTATACATACCGTCCAGCACGCTCTGCTTAAAGCGAGTGGAGATATTATAGAAGCCGCTTTCCTTTACCATAAACTTGTACTCTATCCACTGACCGGGCGTCTGCCACTTGTCTCCACCCATGGAGTTGATGACCGTTCTGTTGGTCGCCGCGGGAGAGTTGATGGCACTGGTCGTGTCGGATACGGGATAGATGGTCTGAGAGGATACAGCGGAGCTGTACTCAGCCTCGATCTTTATCTTGTCCTTACCGGCTGCGGGGAGCGTGCCGCCGTTCTTTTCCTTGATCTTATTAAGGTAAGTCTCATAGCTGTCGTATCCCTCATAGGGAACCAGACGGATCTCCTTAATAACGATAGGCTCGTTTACAGATTCAAGAGAAATGGTGGTCTTGCCCGTTTCCTTGTCTGCTGCAACAACAAACTGGAAGTCGTCAAGAAGGAAGCCGTTGGAGTCCTTCATGGTGTAGGTCATCCACGCAGGATCCTGAACAAGGCTTGAGCGCGTCTCGTTTCCGTCTATATCTATTACGAAAAATCTCGCAAGCTTCTCGGAAACGGTCTCGCCCTCGGCATCAACTCCGTTGAGTATGTTTGCCTGCGCCTCGGTCCAATACTCGGGCATGGTGTAAACCACGTAGGTCTTCTCGCCCTCAACAAGCTTCGATGCCTTAGAGTCAAGTCCGTAGCTTGCGGAAAGATCATTGAACGCCGCAATTATCTCGTCGGCATTCTCGCCCTCGCCAAGCTCAACCTTTGCGTCGGTATATACGTTCTTCCAGATCTTGGATATGGTGATGTAACGCGCCTCAGCAAAAGGAACGTCACCGTTTATCTTGAATACTCTCTCAATAGATGCCGATTTGTTTTCTATTGGATAGCACACGATCTCAATGCTGTAAAATGCAGCGGGAGTGTCCTTGGTTATCTCGGGGATCTCCCAGGTCAGCGTTCCCGAAACGGGAGAGAAGATACCGTCTACTCCGTCGAAGCTGCTTATGTAAGCCTCCGTCTTTATAGCCGCATCTCTGTACGCCTTCTTTTCCTCGTCCGTAGTTCCCTTTGCGGGGAGCGTTACGTACTCGGGGGTGAGGCCCTTAGCCTCCGTTTCGCCGTTCTCGTCCGACGCTGCCGCACCTGCGGGCGTGTACGTTACGTTTTTAGTAGCGTCCACGATGATCGTTGAAGTGCCCTTGGGTACTTCTTCATTCTCAAGCAGATACTCGTCGTACGAAATAGCATTGAGCAACGCCTTAAGGTCTTCGGTCGTCTTGTCCGATACGGATGATTCATTTGCGCTCGTAAAGAGCGTAGCACCGCCGAGCAAGAACGTCAAAGCCAGCAAGAACGCTGCGATTCTTTGAAATTTCGCCTTTCTCATTCAAAAATTCCTCCTGTTTTTTTCTTCGTGCGCGCCGGGATATCGCACACGTAAATAGGTTCTGATGCTGCCATCAGCGCAAACCGTTTTCTTCGCAGTACGCCCCGCGCTGCAAAGACACGCGGGACTCATACAAAGGTAGCACTCGTAAACGCGCAGAAAAATCGGCAAATTCGCGCGCCGCGGGCAACACCTCTATATACTTCAAAGGCAACGCTTCGGTCAGATTGCGTTGCAAAAGCCACCTATACCCTAAAAATGGGCATAGGTAGCCCAAAATCCACGTTGATATGATACCATATAATATATAAAAAGTCAAGCGAAGCTTTTTGACAAGCCTCGATTTGAAGCTCTTTTGCGCAAAAATTAATTTTTTTCATTTTTTAAAAAATCGTCATTTTTACATGCTCTTTTCGGCGAGTTCTATAAATGTAAATTTGATTTACCTCTTTTAGTGGAAATAGTGGTATTTTTGTGTCATATTTGTGTTTTTTGCTAAAAATTTGGAGCTATAATTTTCGCGAAAAAATGAGAGTAAATTATTTTCACTATGGCTTGCTGTCCGCTCTGCTTTTGTCTTGTCAATTTGACAAGATTTTTTGTTGATTTTACACAAATTTGACACCGTTTTTTCTACACTTAAAAAATTATCACGATTTTTTGTTTTTTCGACTCTTTCGCCCCTAAGAACCCGATTTTTATAAAAAATCCGCTATTTTCACCAATATTTTTACATATTTTTACATTTCTATCATTTTCAGTAAATGCGCATATTATGCGCGGATAGAACCGCCGAAGCCCACTCGCAACCCACCACTTGTGCCACGTCATATTATGCATGGAATATTATGCCTGACAGAATTTTACACGCTCCGTTTTCTTATGACAGAATGCATCTGCTTTGTTTTTAACAAAAAAAAGTCGTCAGTACGTAGGGTCCGACGACTTTCTTCATTATAAAGCGCAAAACTATATTTTACAAATAAAAGTTCCGTCTTTTGTTGTGCCAACAAAAACTTTTAATTTTTAAAGCTTTTTGGCTCCACCTTTTTCTCGAAAAAGGTGGAAAAATCGCATCCTTTTACCTCAAGAAGCCGTTGACGATCTCTTCTTCGGCTTCCTTTTCGGTAAGTCCGAGAGTCATGAGCTTAATGAGCTGCTCGCCTGCGATCTTGCCGATCGCCGCCTCGTGAATGAGTGATGCCTCGGGGTGCTGAGCGAGGATTTCGGGTATTGCGGACACGGTCGCATCGTCCATAATAATGGCATCGCACTCTGTGTGTCCGTTGCAGACTGCATTTCCGCGAATTCTCGATATAAACTTCTGTGAAGAGCGCCCTTTTGCGACCGAGCGGGAGATAACGTGAGTGCCTGCGCCATCGCCGCAAAGGTCAACGTCGAACTCCGTTTCAGCGTACTGCTCTCCATGCGTCATTATCTTCTCACGCACAATAAGCGTTGCATTTTTCATCACTTTTCCCGTAGTTACTCGGCGAGTAGAATCAACGCCCTTGATCTGCGCCGTCTCCATTTCCATGTAGGAATTTTCTTCTAATTCAAGGTAAGTGGTGGGATTCATTAAATTCTTGCCGTTTCCATCGCCCTCGCCGTAATGCTTTTCAATATACTTACATCTTGCATTTTTCGACAGATAAAACGAATGTATACCGCTATGCTCCGAATCCTCCTTGCCGCCATTGTGAATACCGCAGCCTGCAACTATCGTCACGTCCGCGTCCTCACCTATGTGGAAGTCATTGTATACAAGCTCTTTAAGTCCCGTCTGGGCGATAAGCACGGGAATATGAACACTCTCATTCTTCGTTCCCGCCTTAATGTATATGTCAATTCCGGGCTTGTCCGTCTTTGTAACGATCTCTATGTTCTCCGAGGAATTCTTGCCGTGAAGCTTTCCGTTGATACGGAGCGAATACGCTCCCTCGGGCACCTCGTGAATATCCGCAACCGCCGCCAAAAGATCCTTTTGTATCTTATCCATAGCCAGCCTCCTTAAACGTTTGCGGTAAAGCGACAGCCTGCGCGAACGTCCATAAGCTTGGGGTAGACCTCGTCCTTTGCCCCATACTCAACGACCTCGCCGCCCGCCAGAACCACTATCTTGTCCGCAATATTCAGTATTCTCTCCTGATGAGAGATTATCATTATAGTACCGCCTGCGCGCTCGTGCATGTTTTCGAAGACCTTAATAAGGTTATTAAAGCTCCAAAGGTCGATTCCCGCCTCGGGCTCATCAAAAACAGTAAGCTCCGTGCCGCGCGCGTTGACCATAGCGATCTCGATGCGCTTGAGCTCGCCGCCCGACAGAGATGCATTCACCTCTCTGTTTATATAGTCCTTTGCGCAAAGACCGACCTCGGAAAGGTAGGCACACGCATCAGATACACTCGTATTCTTGCCTGCGGCAAGCGAGATAAGGTGCTGAACGGTAAGTCCCTTGAAGCGAACAGGCTGCTGAAAGGCATAGCTTATGCCCATTCTCGCTCTGTCCGTCACGGACATGTCGGTAATATCCGTTCCGTTCATGTATATTTTGCCCTCGGTAGGGGTTATGATACCCGCGACCAGCTTTGCGAGCGTTGACTTTCCGCTTCCGTTCGGGCCTGTTATAGCCACGAAGCGCTCGGAAATCTCAAGGCTTACGTTTTTAATTATCTTTTTATCCGCGACCTCGTAGGACACGTTTCTGAGTTCTAACATATCTTCTCCTTGAAAATCATTTACCTTAATATTATACTGCATTTTTCCGAAAATTTCAATAGAATTTCAACAGAAATAAAAGATTTTCCCAAAATTTAAGCAAGCAGCGATCTATTTTGACTTTTTATTTTTAAATTTTGTATTGTTTTTTACAACGATATGTCGTTTTTTATTATGTTTTGTCTTAATATATTTTTAAATACAGTGTTGATTTTTTAAATATAAAAAAAGAGGAATATAAACCGTATTTTTTCCTCTTTCCTGCCCTTATATCCCAAAAGCGCACCTCAAAAAACAAAATTATCTTCCCGCATTGACAAAATGCAAATTAAGTGTTATAATATAAGTTGAATTTTTATATAAAACTTTTTGTAAGGAGAAAATTATGTCAAGCTTTAAGATAGAAACTAAATGCATTCAGTCGGGCTACACCCCCGCAAACGGAGAGCCCAGAGTGCTCCCCATCTGCCAGAGCACTACCTACAAGTACGATAGCGCCTCACACCTTGGCGATCTGTTCGACCTCAAGGCTCCCGGTCATATGTATTCGAGAATTTCCAATCCCACCGTTGACGCGGTCGAAAAGAAGATCGCTGACCTCGAGGGCGGAACGGGTGCAGTTCTCTGCTCCTCGGGACAGGCTGCTAACCTATTGGCTATCCTCAACATAACCTCGGCAGGACAGAATATCGTAAGCATGTCCTCAATCTACGGCGGCACGGTAAATCTCTTTGCCGTTACGCTCAAGCGTATTGGAATTGAGGTGCGCTTTGTTACCCCCGAAATGTCCGACGAGGAGGTCGCTTCTCACATCGACGAGAACACGAGAATGTTCTTTGGTGAGACCATTGCAAACCCCGCGCTCGTGGTTTTTGATATTGAGAGATACGCAAAGCTTGCTCACGCTCACGGCATTCCACTCGTAGTTGACAACACCTTTGCAACTCCCGTTCTTTGCCGCCCCTTTGAGTTCGGTGCGGACATCGTTGTTCACTCTACCACAAAATACATGGACGGACACGCGCAGGTAGTCGGCGGAGTCGTCGTTGACGGCGGTCGCTTCGACTGGACGGCAGGCGGCAAATACCCCGAGCTTACCGAGCCCGACGCGTCCTACCACGGAGTAGTTTACACCAAGGACTTCGGAAACGAGAACGCATACTTCACAAAGCTTCGCGTTCAGCTTATCCGTGACTTTGGCACGCCCCTCGCGCCCATGCCCGCATATCTTCTCAACATTGGTCTTGAAACTCTTGCTCTGCGTATGGAGCGCCACTGCGCAAATGCGCTCAAGGTTGCTAAGTTCCTTGAGAAGAACGAGAACGTTACGTGGGTAAACTACCCAAAACTTGAGGGCAACTCGCAGTATGAGCTTGCCGAAAAATATCTCCCCCTCGGCGCATGCGGAGTTATCTCCTTTGGCGTTAAGGGCGGCAGAGAGGCTGCTGTTAAGTTCATGGACAGCCTTAAGCTTGCGGCAATCGTCGTTCACGTCGCAGACGCGAGAACGTCCGTGCTTCACCCTGCAAGCACCACCCACCGTCAGCTCACCGACGAGCAGCTTATAGATGCGGGAATTACGCCCGACCTCGTTCGCTTCTCCGTTGGAATTGAGAACGCAGACGACATTATTGCCGACCTCGCAGAGGCTCTCGAGGCTTCACAGAAATAAGGCAGTAAGCAGGGGTAAAAAACACGAAAGAGAGGCTACAAAATGCCCATCAGAATACCAAATCTTTTGCCCGCGACGCAGGTTTTGCTTGACGAGAACATCTTTGTTATGACGGAAACACGCGCTATGACGCAGGATATCCGTCCGCTTAAAATTCTCATGCTCAATCTCATGCCGCAGAAGATCGTGACAGAAACGCAGATAGCGCGCCTTATAGGCAACACCCCCTTGCAGGTGGAGCTTGAGCTTTTGCAGACCGCAACGCACAAGTCAAAGCACACCTCGGCGGAGCACATGCTCGCGTTTTACAAGACCTTTGACGAGGTCCGCCACAAAAAGTACGACGGTCTTATCATAACGGGTGCGCCCGTCGAGCAGATGGAATTTGAGGAGGTCGAGTACTGGGACGAGCTTTGCGAGATAATGGAGTGGAGCAAGACGCACGTAACAAGCACCTTCCACATCTGCTGGGGCGCGCAGGCAGGTCTTTACTACCACTACGGTGTGAAAAAGTATCCGCTTGAGCGTAAGCTATTCGGAGTTTTTGAGCACAAGCTCGACCACAAGCACTCCATGCTTTTCCGCGGCTTTGACGATACGTTCGTCGTACCTCACTCCCGACACACCACGTGTCTGCGCGAGGATATAGAGGCAGTGCCTGCGCTTAAGATACTTTCAAGCTCTGACGAGGCGGGCGTATTCGTATGCGCTACCGACAAGGGCAGACAGATATTTGTGACCGGTCACTCCGAATACGACGCGGACACCCTCAAAAAGGAGTATTTCCGCGACAAAAACGCAGGGCTTCCCATCGACGTTCCGAAGAATTACTTTCCCGATGACGACGACACGCGCGAGCCTATCGTGCGTTGGAGAAGCTGCGCAAATCTTCTGTACTCCAACTGGCTTAACTACTTCGTATATCAGTCAACGCCTTACGACATTGACGAAATAAAATAATGACTGTTACATTTAGCGCAGACCAAAAACACACAAATACTGATATTATCCAAAAGTCGCTTTTGCTATGTAAAATATAGCGAAAGCGGTTTTTGTGTAGAAATTTTCGAGATAGATCTCTCAAATTTCATTTTTATTCAAAGTGTGTTTTTTCGCCGCGCTTTGGATCTCTGGCGTACACATGTACGCCGACGAGAACCAAATCACGACTTCTGCATCTAAATGAAACAGCCATGAGGTTTAAAGAAATGTATTCAAGAGTTTACGTTGAAATAACTAACGTGTGCAACAAAAGCTGCTCTTTCTGCCACGGTCACAAGAGAGAGCCTCGGCGAATGAGTCTTGAGGAGTTCGACACTCTCACGGACAAGCTTTTACCCCACACGAAATATCTTTACTACCACCTCATGGGTGAGCCGCTGACGCACCCTCTTCTGCTCGATTTTATCCGCCTTGCCTCGAAAAAGGGCTTTAAATCGGCAATCACCACCAACGGCACGCTTCTGCCAAGGCTCGGCAAGACGCTTATCGAGTCGGGTGTTTACAAGGTTAACATCTCGCTTCACAGCTTTGAGGGCGAGGAGGGCGATGTCTACGGCACGTATATCGACTCCTGCCTTGATTTTGCCGACGAGGCGAGCCGCGCAGGCGTTCTTATCGTTATGAGAATGTGGAATAACGGTCACGACGGCGGCAAAAACGCGGATATTGTTGACCGCATGAAAAAGAAATTCGGTACGGACACGTGGGTGACCTCATCTAAGGGCGGTCGCATTCGCCACAAGCTGCACTACGAGTACGGCGAGAGATTTGAGTGGCCCGATTTGACCGCTTCCGACGGCGGCGAGCACGTTTTCTGCTATGGTCTTTCAGATCATTTCGGTATTCTCGCAGACGGTACTGTCGTGCCCTGCTGCCTTGACTCCGACGGCATAATCAGTCTCGGTAACGCATTCGACACGGATATTGCGGATATTTTGAGTTCCCCGCGCGCAAAAGCAATTGCAGAGGGCTTTAAAAATCGCACCGCGTGCGAGGAGCTTTGCCGTAGGTGCGGCTACGCACGCAGGTTTTGAGGGACGCGGGGACGCGGGGACACTGGGACGCGTTTTTCCACCTTTTTTGTGAAAAAGGTGGAGCCAAAAAACTTTAAAAAATTAAAGTTTTTGTGGACATAGCAGAAGACGGAGATTTTAATTTTAAAATTAGATATAGAACAATTTTTATAGTTTTCTTTTGCTTACCTTTTCTTTTTCAAAAGAAAAGTAAGAGAAAGACGGCGGGCACTTCGCACCGCCGTCTTTCATTTTTTATTTTAAAATTTAGAGAAACCCTTTACCATTTTCTTTTGCTTACCTTTTCTTTTTAAAAAAAGTAAGTAGTTTTCTTTTGCTACTTTTCTTTTCTAAAAGAAAAGTAGGGAAAAATCAATAAAGTCCGATAGCTTCGAGAATCTCAAGGAAAATATCGAAAATCATCTCGATCAAGTAGGTGAAGTCGAACATATCACCAAAATACATACCTCCCACACCGATTACGGCAGCACCGCTCATCATAAATCCAAACAGCGAGGAAACAAAAACAGCAACGTTGATAACCGTAGCGATCGAAGCGAGTATAATGGTTACGATAGAGAGAATGTTAGTGATCTTAAAGAAGATCGAAACAGGCTTCTCGGTAACTTTCTTATAAGGCTTAGCAAGGACTCTTGCAACGATAGCCAGAATAAGCGGGATAAGACCGCTCGCAAAGCTCAAAAACGCAAATGCGGAAAGTGCAAGAGCTACGATGGGCTTAGCCAGATCCTTCTTTCCTGCCTCGGGAGCTTCCTTTATGACATCAGCTGCCTCTGCTACCTCGGCAGCCTCTGCTACTTCAAGCGCGGGAGCTTCTTCGGTAACAACTGCCGCTGTAGCAGCTTCTTCGAGAGCCACTTCCTCTGCGCCCTCGGGCGCTACGTAATTTTCATTAGGTTGACCGCAAGCAAGACATACCTTATCGGTTTCCTTCATCTCACAACCACAAACAGAACAAAACATTTTTTATCTCCTTTTCAGAATAATATTTTTGTATCTAAATGATACCATAAACGATAGTAATTGTCAAGCATTAACTTGTTTTTAATAGTAAAGTCCCGACATTGTGATTGCGTAGATGATCACAAAAAACAGAACAAATATAGCGTACAACACGCTAAATATCAATGACGCGACCGTTACGTAAGCAGAATACGCTATTCCTACGATCGACGTAACCTTTCCTACGCTTGCAAAGGAAGACGCGCGAGTGTTCACGTAAGTAAGGGGCTCTTTTGACAGAATGACTCCAATCACACCCGAAATAACTCCCGCAACAGAGCTGTATCCAACCAAAGGAAGCATTATCGAAAGTATTCCGAGTATCATAGACGTAATAGCCTTGCCGATGGGAAGCGGTACTGCTTCTCTTGACGGCTCGCGGCGCTTTACTATATTAAGGTTGATCGTCTGCGTATTTCCCGCCGCATTAATGGCGCTTGCCGCCTTAGCAACAGCTTCAGACGGAGTCTTTGTGTCTTGATCCTCTATGTGTGCGCCACATTCGACGCAGAATTTACCGCCGTCCTCAATTTGCTTACCACAATTCGGGCAGAGCCTTTCGTTGGCTTCACCGCAAGTCGGGCAAAATTTCATATCGGAGCTTAATTCGACTCCACAAGTCTTACAGTTCATAAAAATCTCCCGATTTCAATATCGAGGCGTTAAATAAGCGTCCCAAAAAAGTTCAAAAGAGTATCTCCAAGGTCGGTAAACACGAGCACTATGACCGCCAGCACCCAAAGCACGGTATAAAATACCGTCATAAGAATCGCCGCAATGATAGCAAGCACAGCCAAAACCGTAGCAACGCACGACCACACGAGAGCCGCGATCGAAAGTATTTTTGCGATTTTTGCCAGCTTTAATACTACGCTGTCATCTGACTCCTTGCGAACGCGCCTTGCGAATACCAGCGCGATTATCGCAAACGCCACACCTACTACTATGGGCAGCTGAATTGCCGCACCTGCGAGCACAAGTGCTACGATAGCCGTCTTTTTGGGATCCTTCAAGGGCTTTTTCTCTTTTTTTGTATTCTTTAAAATTTCTTCATCTATGGCAAGCTCTTCCTCTGTGACGATGTTTTCGGTTCCGCAATCGGGGCAGAATTTATCGTCTGTATCAAGCTTTTTGCCGCAGTTGTAGCAGATCATTTAAAATTCCTCGCAAATAATTAAATCAAGCCGAGCCCAAAAAGGTAGAAGGTCCAGATGGCAGCCATAACGATAGAGAGCGGAAGTGCGACCTTGGCAGTTATATAGCCCGCCTTGGCAAAGCCGTATATGGGCGTGCCCTCATAGTCCTCGACTATGGGAAGCGCCTTGTTTTTAGCGATTATCGAAAGCACCCAGCCGGGTACACCGAGAGCGGCAAGATCAAGAGAGGCTATACCAAGTATCATGGCGGTTATTGCCTGCGAGCGGTACTTGTCGACGTTTTGCACCTTGTTGACCTCAAAAAGGTACTGCTCCTTGTATCCGTTCTCAATTTCCTTTATTTTAGCCTCGCGCTGGCGGTCGTACTCCTCCTCGGCAAGTCTGCGGAATTCCGTCTGACGGCGCATCTCCTCCGCCTTTGCTTGCTCCGCCTTTAGGCGAGCCTCCTCTTGCATGCGGAGATACTCCGCCTCTCTTATTTGAGCGTCCGCGCTTTGGGGAGTCTCAATCTTTACTCCGCAGTTACTGCAAAAGAGCGCACCCTCTCTTATACTTTTTCCACAATTATAGCAAAACATATTTTTCCTCCAAAAGTTTTTGTCGGCAATACCAAATTATATAAGTCCCATACCGCCGAATATTGCGATTATTATAGCGCCTACGATCATTACCGCGATATAGATAAACCAGATAAGCGTAGGCAAAACGTACACGAGTCCAAGTATTGCCGTAGATACAATTCCGTATATAAATCCAACAGTGCTCGTGGCTTTTGCCGCGGTAACGAAGCCGTTGATGCCGGGGGCATTATATCCGTTGAGCTTTTTGAGCTTTTTCTTCGCTATCAAGGAGAATATGATCGCCACAAAGAAAGGAACGTCCACGGAAATTATACCCATGACCATAGCGAATATGGCAATACCGCGCTTTTCCTTATATTCCGCGTCAGACACGGGCGTGGGACGAAAAGTGGACTGCAAATAAGACGTATCGTACGCAGACTGACTCTCGAACGTGGTATTATGTACCTCGGGCTCACGCTGTACGCTGCCATTTGCGGCTACCCTTGAGCCACAGCAGGAGCAGAATATGTCTCCTTTCTCAATCGGAGAACCGCAAACAGAACAAAACATATTTATGTACCTACCTTAAAATTTTGATTTATCAATTATCAATAATAGTAATAGAATGATCCCGTGCTTGCTATAATTCCGACAAACATGAGAATGAAATAAAGAACGTAGATAAATATCAGCACAGCAACGAGGATAACGAACGATACCAAAACGTAAATGGAAGCGATAAGACCGAACATGCTCAGAGCGCCTGCGCCCTTTGCGAGAGCCGCGCCGACAGTTCCCTCATAAGCCTTAAGAGCCTTAGCCTTGGACTTGGAAACGAGCGCCATAACAATACCCGCTATCGCACATTCAAAGGACATAGCAAAGAAAAGTCCGCCAAAGGACATAAGCGCTGAAAGAGCACCCCAAACGAGCGCGGTAATACCCGCAGAAAGAGGATCCTCCGCCTTTTTTTGCTTCTTTTCGTTTGCCGCTGCGGGCGCCGTTTCCTCGGGCACGTAATCCGTCTCCTCGGCTACGGGCGCTTCTTCAACTGCGAGTGTTTCTTCCACTGCGGGAGCTTCCTCCTTTGCTACATTGGTCGTGGGGGTGTTATCGTGGCCGCAAACAGCGCAAACGAAAACTCCGTCGGGAAGCTGTGAATTACAAAAAGAACAATACATAACGTCATCTCCTGGTAAATTATAAATTTATACGTATAAGTAATGAGCAGTCTGCCATCTACATATATCTATACACATTAATAATATCATATATTTCAGATTTTGTCAATAGACGCCACTTTATTTAATATAAATATTTTCATTTTACCTATTTTATCGCGCTCTCCCTCAGTCGCTTCGCGACAGCTCCCTCTCGGAGGGAGCCTCCGACGACTTTCCCCTACTTTTCTTTTAAAAAAGAAAAGTAGCAAAAGAAAACTACTTACTTTTTAAAAAAAGAAAATGCAGCAAAAGAAAACTACTTACTTTTTAAAAAAAGAAAATGCAGCAAAAGAAAACTACATACTTTTTTAAAAAAAGAAAATGTAGCAAAAGAAAACTACTTACTTTTTTAAAAAAGAAAATGCAGCAAAAGAAAACTATAAAAAGCATCTGTTCTATATTTTAAAATTTAAATTTCCATCTTCTGCTGTGTTCGCGAAAACTTTAATTTTTAAAGTTTTTTGCCACGCGATCATGAACGCAGTTCATGGACCGAAGCGAAGCGTAGGTATTTACCCAAAAAAGCGTGAAAACCCGCGTCCTCTTAATATACCACATACCATAATATAGCATTTGTTTCGTTTCAGTTTATATTTCTATGGTAGTATACTCGCGTATTGTGGAAAAAAGTCGAAAGGTTTGGCGTTATGGAAATAAAAACAATAGATGGGAAGCTCTACGTGCAAATGCTTGCGGGCGGTGCGGCAAAGCTCGCGGAAAATGCCTCTGTGATAAACGACCTCAACGTTTTCCCCGTTGCCGACGGCGACACGGGAACTAACATGGCAAGCACCATTGAGGGCGGAATTGCATACGCAGAGAGAGCGGAATACGACAGCTTGGGAAAAGCATCCGATGCTTTCTCGCGCGGTATCCTTTTATCCGCAAGAGGTAACTCGGGAGTTATACTTTCCCAGATATTCGCAGGAATAAACGAGGTGCTTTCGGGCTGTGATACGTCAGATGCCGCCACGCTCGGACTCGCGTACCGTAGGGGCATTGAAAAGGCTTACGCGGCGGTGCAGAACCCCACCGAGGGTACTATTCTCACGGTTTTCCGTGAGAGTGCGGCATATGCGGCAGGACTTGTCGGCGAGGACTCCTCCGTAGAGGACTTTTACCGCGCACACATCGAGGAAGCCCGCCGTTCTCTTGAACGCACAAAGGAGCTTTTGCCTGTTCTTGCAGAGGCGGACGTCGTTGACTCGGGCGGAGCGGGTTATCTCGCTGTCGCGGAGGGCATGTATCTGGCGCTCACGGGCACGCTCCCCGCAAGCGCAAAAAGGACTACGGAAAGCAAAGAAGCAAAAGCTGTAAACATTGATCTGTTTACACGCGACAGCGTGCTTGAATTCGGCTACTGCACGGAGTTCTTACTCCGTCTTACGACGGCCAAGTGCGATCCCGACGTCTTCGAGATAAGCGGTCTTATTTCCGCGCTTGAGGGTATTGGCGGCGAGAGCATAGTCGCATACAAGCAGGACGATATAGTAAAGGTCCATGTTCATACCTTTACCCCCGGTGATGCGCTTGCAATAGCGCAGAGGTACGGCGAATTTTTGACCGTCAAGATAGAAAATATGTCGCTCGGTCACTCCGAAACGCCTGCACAAAACGCAGAAAAGAAGAAAAAGAACAAAAAGTTCTCGGTGATCGCGGTCGCCTCGGGCGACGGACTCTGCTCCCTCTTTAGTGACATGGGCGCCGACTACATCGTAGCGGGCGGGCAGACCTCAAACCCCTCCATCGAGGAGTTTATCAAGGGATTTCGCGCGTGTGAGGGTGAGAGCATCATAGTTCTTCCCAACAACAAAAACGTATTTCTTGCCGCAAAGCAAGCGGCAGAGCTTTACGAGGACGCGAGCGTTTACGTCATAGAAACCAAAAACCTCATGCAGGGCTTTGGAGCGCTCTCGGTCATAACCCCGGGAATTACCGACGTCGCATCTCTCGTCGAGAGCGCGTCAAGAGCGGCAAAGGGAGTGAGCTGCTGTGAGATAACGACGGCAGTAAGAGACGCCACCATAGGAGGCGTTAAGATAAAGTCGGGCGACTACATCGCAATAACCGACGGAGAGATCACCGTCAGTGCCATGAGTGCAGAGGACGCCGTCAAGGCGGCGCTCGAGGCGGCGGACACCGACCTTTCGGAAATTATAACCTTGTTTTCGGGTAAGAACGTCAGCGCAGATAAGCGCGCCGCGCTTACAGAGCAGCTCGAGGAGCTTTACCCCGACTGTGAGATCTCGGTGTACGAGGGCGGTCAGGACGTTTACGACTATATGATAGCTATTGAATAAATAAAAAGTGAGGATAAAAGCATGTCAAAAATTAAAATAATGTGCACGTCAACAGGCTGTATCGAATACGCTCCCCAGCGTTATCGCGAGCTTGGCATAGATATCATAAGGATCCACATTATATTTAACGGCAAGGAATATCTCGAGGGCTTGGATCTCGATCCCGTTGATTTTTACAGTCAGCTTGAAACCATTGAGGATCCCAAGAACCACCTGCCCTCCACCGCTATGCCCGAAACAGAGGTTTTGCGCGCGCATTTCCAGAATGCCATCGACGAGGGCTACGACGAGGTCATGATCTTCACGCTTTCGGCGGCGCTCGGCGGAACGTACAACAAGATCTGCCTTATAGGCAAGGAATTTGAGGACAAAATAAAGATAAACGTTATCGACACAAAGATAACCTGCTTCGGCGAGGGACTGCTTGCCATCAAGGCGGCGGAGTTTGCAAAGGCGGGCATGCCGTCCGAGGAGATACTTAAAGAAATTCACTGGATGATGAAGACGCAGGAATTTATCGGCGTTGACGGCAAGCTCGACTACCTCATATACAACGGCAGACTCAAGGGCGGTAAGGCATTTATGGGACAGCTTCTCAATATCTGCCCCGTCGTTAATTTCACTAAGGACGGTGAGCTCGTGGCTCTTGAGAGCGTTCGTACACAAAAGAAAGCGCTCGCGCGCACCTGCGAGCTTATAAAAGAAAAGATCGGCGACAGAGCTCCCGAGGACTATCTGCTCTGGCATATCTACACGGGTCCCTCTCTTATCGAGGTTCTTCAGGGTATGGAGGAAAAGTTCGGAGTCAAGACCAACCACGAGAGCGTTATCATGTCTCCCGTAAGCGGAGCGCACAACGGTCCTTGGCTTGCAGGCTACGGCCTCGTGTTCCTCCGCCGTGAGGACGAGCCGCTTGAATAAAGCGCTTATAATTCAGTAAAAAACGAATATAATAATTAAGGGGCAAAAAATCGCATCGCATGTCACTCGGATAGTCCTCCAAAGGAGGATATATGAGAAAAAAACGCTATCTTAGGTGGCTACCTCTCGGTGTGAGCGCGCTTGCGTCTGCCGTTACGCTTGTAATTTACACGCTGACGGCGGCGGCGAGAATGCCCCTTATTTATATTCAACTACCCCTCGCGACGCTCATTCTCGCCGCCTTGCCCGTCACCTCGCTTATTATCAAGCGGGACTTTCCGCCGTTTCTAAATTATCTTGTTTTAGTTCTCGTGGTCCTTGCCATGGACCTTGGAAACGCCCTGAATTTTTACATGCGCTTTCCCTTTTGGGACGTGATGCTGCACACCTATTTCGGCTTTGTCGGGAGCACGCTGCTCTACGTCATATTCCTCATGGCGGGCGGTAAGCGAATGAACACGGCGGTGCTTTTGGTGGCGGTATTTCTGTGTACTATGGGTGGAGGCGCGCTCTGGGAAATTTTTGAATACGTCACGGACGCGCTGCTCGGCAAGGACGCACAGCAGGTGTGGGCATCGCTTGACGCGGGCAAGAGCCCCGTCTACGATACCATGACGGATCTTATCGTGACCGTTCTCGGCTCTGCTATATTTTTTCTCATTTTGCTTTTAGATAAGGTTTTCGGTTACCGACTCAAAACGCGCCTTATCGGGAAATATATTGAATAGCCATAGCGCCGTCCCGATCCCTCATCTGTCACTCGCACAAGTCTCGTGCCACCTTCCCCCAATGGAAGGCTCAATGTAAAACCGCCTTGAGCTGCAAAATTCAACCAAAAAAGCAGACTGCGTTTGCAGTCTGCTTTTTTTACTTTGCCCCTTTAATTTTTCCGATAATATAGCCGTATGGCAGGGAGATCATTACACCGAACAGTTTGTATTACAAATGTGTAAAGCAAAGCCCATACCATTATTCTTCTGTATATAATTCGTCATAGTACCAACGGGTAGTATTTTCGCAAATATATTTCACGTGTTCTTCATAGTCATCACGGCTGCGTATAATGTGGTCGTTAAATCGAGCTTGCCAAATATTTTCGCCATATTCTTTATTACAAAAACGCTTGAATGTCGATACAAATTGAGAACATGTGGCATTCGCTCTCTCAATATTCGTAGGGACAGGCGTCCTCGACTGTCCGTTTTCGGTCGAGTTTTTGTTTTCTTTCACCCACAGCAACAAGTGAATATGGTTTGGCATTATCACATAATTTTCAACCGACAAATCATGATAAAACTCATTTAATTGTTTGATGTATGTATCTGCAATTTCCCCGTATCCTGTCAATTCGACTTTCGGACAGTCGAGGACGCCTGTCCCTACGATGTGAGAGAGGATACATTGTCTGTTTTTCGTGCAAATCGTTATAAAATATACACCGACGCTATTGTAATCAAAGCCTTGATATCTTGGAGTTTTTCTCCTTTTCAACTCATCCATACTCATCACCCACATTATTATATCACAAAATCGGCAGAAAGAAAAGTCCTTCTGCCGAAATTTGTTAACTTCCTTATGAGAACTGACTTATTGCAGTCTGCTTTTTTTACTTTGCCTTTTTAAATTTTTCGATAATATAGCCGTATGGCAGTGATATGATCACACCAAACAGCATAAGAGCAAACCAAACGAGCACAAGCCAGCTCCAGCCGATCATGTTGACGACCTTGCCCGAGATAAGGTTTGCCGTTCCTGCGCCCATGTAGCTGAGGAAGTCAAGAAATCCCGTGACCGCAGACACCATTCCCGTATCGCGCAAGCTTGGGCAGTACTTACACCAAAGCATTGAAGCCACCGAGCCCGAGCCCATAATAGCGATAACGAGGCAAACGATATTTACGTAAGGATTCTTCACAAGCCAAACCGCAAAAAAAGCAACTGTCGCTATACTGAACATCAAAAGAATCGTCTTATCCATGCTCTTAAGTCGCTCGTAAACGAACACCGCTATAAAGGTAGTCAGCGAGATAATAAGCGTCACCACGGAGAACAGAGTTGCCGACATCTTTGCCGAAAAATCGAGATGCTGAAAATACATGGGAAGCAGAAACACGACAGAGGTGCGTACAACACCCGTGACTATCGCGATAAAGGAGAACTTTACGATGTTATACTTAAACAGCTCCTTTATCCTTGCTTTTCCCTTTTCCTTGCGGTCGTACTTTCCGTAGGTAACGATGCCGCGGAGCTCAAGCACGAGGAAGCACACAAACGCAACCGCACCCATAAAAAGAAGTATTCCGCC
Organism: Oscillospiraceae bacterium; assembly: GCA_015063335.1. The sequence goes on from SVUH01000010.1 coordinate 29,581, forward strand.
GCCCACTCTGAACACGGCATATGTGGGAAGTATTGCCGCCAAAAGTCCCGCAACGGGAGAGCCTAAGAGAGCCGCAAACTCGTATCCCATGCTACACCTTGGGACGTACACAGGCTCGACGTTCTCCGCAACTACCTTTGTCATGGGAGCATAGATCATAGCAAGGAAAAATCCTATTATTCCGTAAACGACTGTCGAGCCGAATTCATATTTGAGGAGTGACGGATATATCACGTTACAGACACCCGCGAGTATAAGCCCGAAGCTTATCATATATCTTGCCTTGATCTTGTCGCCGATTATTCCGTTTATAAGCTGGCCTACTGCGTATACGTAAAAATACACGGCGGAGACAGTTGTAATATACGACTCAGCAATTCCCGAGTCGACCATTTGCGGAGATACCGCGCTGAGAATGTTTCTCGCTATGTAAACGGCAAAATAGGACACCGAGCAAAGCGTACCTATAAGCACCGCCATTTTAGCCTTATTGCTAAGCCTCATTTTTATATCTTGCGTTACTTACTTTATCATTCCGTAGCCGCCCGCGTACTTGCTGACCTCGGACGCAACCACGAACACCTTGTTGTTGCACATCTTGCGCAGGGTTTTAAGAAGCTTCGGCGCTTCCTTACGAGGAAGAACAATAAATATCATGTTCATTTTATCCGTAGAGCCGTGTCCTTCAAAAACGGTATATCCCTTGTTGTTTTCTTTAAGATACTCCGTAATCTTCTCGGTATTCTCGTCGTTTGCTATGAGCTGGAGGTTGGACGTCCCGAGTGCGATCTTGCCCTCGATAGTCGAGCCTATAAAAAGTCCCGCCGCGTATCCGACACAGTAAAAGAGCAGCAAGAACAGATTGTCTCCGAGCGTGCCGATTATGGTGGATATTACAAGTCCCCAGATGGTACATTCAAGAAATCCGAGTCCTGCCGCCTTGAGCCTTTGCCCCTTTACCATCATGCAGGTCTTGAGAGATTGAATGCTTATCTCAACTATCTTTGCCGCGCATACGATAAGGCATACGACTATGGGCGGCAGTATTTTCAAAAATTCTGACATTTTATTTCTCCTTGAGCGTTAAAATACTGCTTAAATTATACTACATACGACTCTTAAAGTCAACAGCGTTTTCATTTTTTCTGCGCTTTGGTGTATCTCCGATTAAAAACAAAAAATCCTTGACATTGACGAAAAATAATCGTATAATAATATTAGAGATAACATACGTTTCAAAAAATACCTAAAAGGAAGTAACAGAATGAAAAACATTTTGAGTAAAAAAGGCTTTATCTGCGACATGGACGGCGTCATTTATCACGGCAACGAGATATTTGAGGGTGTTCGTGAGTTCGTAAACTGGATGCTTGAAAACAACAAAAAGTTCGTTTTCTTGACGAACAGCCCCGAAAAGACTCCTCACGAGCTCAGCATGAAGCTTGAGCGCATGGGGCTTTCCGTGTCTGCCGATCACTTTTACACGAGCGCTATGGCAACAGCTGAATTTCTGCATAGCCAAGCGCCCGGCTGTACCGCTTACGTTATCGGTGAGGCGGCACTTTCAAAGGCTCTTTACGACCAGAAGATATACATGAACGACATAAACCCCGACTACGTCGTTATCGGCGAGACGCGCACGTACAGCTTTGAGAAGCTTGAGAAGGCTATCGCTCTCGTCAACAAGGGCGCGAAGCTTATAGGAGCTAACCCCGACACCATAGGCGTTACTGACAAGGGCATCATGCCCGCGACGGGCTCGCTCGTAGCGCCCATTGAGATAGCTACGGGCAAGAAGGCATATTTTGTCGGCAAGCCCAATCCCCTCATGCTCCGCCACGGGCTTCGCAAGCTCGGCTGTCACAGCGACGATATTGCCTTTATCGGCGACAGAATGGACACGGACATTATCGCGGGCATTGAGTCGAACGTTGATACCGTTCTCGTTCTCACGGGAGTCACGGCAAGAGAGGATATTGACAACTTCCCCTACCGCCCGAAATACGTTTTAAACGGCGTCGGAGATATTTTAAAAGCGGTTGAATAATATAATACACAAATACATTTTTGCTCCCCCGACTGTTTTATGCCGTCGGGGGCTTTGTATATTATATACGATTTTTTAACAGCACTGCCAAAATCAAGCTCGCCTATTGACAATACACATGAATTGTGATATAATTGGCACAACGGTACTGAGTACCAAACTTTTTCCAAAGGAGAAAAAACTTATGAAAAAAAGAATTTTATTAGTAGCGCTCGCATTAGTCATGTGCCTCTCGATGGTGCTGACATCATGCAACCTGTTCAAAAAGGACGACGTCCAAGAGCTTGACTTCTCCGATATCTTCGCGCCAGTCTCGCAGAAAGACGACTACACCTACCTTTCAAGCTCCTCTACAATGAACATTGCGGGTAACTTTATTAAAGCCAGCCCCTATTTCATAGTGACTGCTTTGCGGAACAACGGCGGAACAAGTCAGACTACCTATAATGTCTACGACGTTAGCGCTGAAACCTCTGTTAAGTCCTTTTCGGTATACAGCCAGTCGTTTACAAATTATTATTTCGACCTTATCAGCGACAAGCATTTTGCCGTTCTTAAAGAGACCTACGACCAATATAACGATTCCTATGATAACTACTCCGGCAAATTCGGTACCTACATCCAATACAATGCCGAATACACCGTAGAGATCTATGATAAGTACGGAAGCATGGTTGACAGCGCAGATGCAAGCGGATGGGACTACAATTTTGATAACTATTACAACCGAGAATTTGAGAAATACATCACCAACAATAGCAACGGTTACGAAGACGGTGAGCTCTTCTACGAGGGCAACAAGCTTTACAAGTACGAGAACGACGAAAAGGTCTTCATAAAGGAATTCGGCGTTGAATACATGCCCAACATCGACCGCATCTTCCCTGTTGGAGACTACTACTGCTATTTTGGTGAAAGCAACTACAGCTATACCGTACAGATATTCAACTACGAGCTTGATCCCGTTGCAAACTACGCTTTCCCCACTTACGCAAACTTTGAGAGCGATTCCCTTACATTCTTGCCTCTCGGCAACGACCGAATCTTTATTCAGTACACCGAAACGCTCCACCAGGATGCTAGAAATTACGATTTCAGAATGGGAGAGACGGGCAAGTACGACCTCGTTACACTCATACTCAACGTAAACAACAATACCGTTACCGAGCTTGAGGACGTAAACTACAAGGTTGCAAATATAGCACCCACTCGCGCAAAGAACATAGACGAGGATTACCTCAACGACGTAGTTGAAAACGTCGCTATCGTTTACTATATTGATGAGAATGAGCATCTTGATATGTCCGCTACTAACTACTCGATAGTAGGATTGTCAAACAATGGCGCAATAACCGCTAAGATCAATATTGAGGGCTGCATAGCAGCGCTTCCCACGCCCTACGGCGATAATCTCTTCTACGCTCCCTCTGCAACCGATTACAATATGTACTATATCTACGATGCACAGGGCGAGATCGTATCCTACAGATCCATGGATAACGAAATTCACGGCGACTATATCTACACCGACTACGGCATATATACCTTGAACGGTAATAAGGTATATGATCTTGAGAACAAGGTAGTTTACCCGATGGGCGGCGGCTCTGCGATCATATACACCGAGGGCACAGAGGTCAAGACCTACTACCTCTTCCACGACGGTACGCTTAAGACCATCGGCGGTGTTGGAATGGCTTACAACATGACGGATCTGAAGTACTATGAGGACTACTTCTACACCGTCAAGGAAACCAATCATGCTGACTATTCTACGACCTACACCTACACCTACTACAACACAAGAGGTGACACGATCGGTACGTTTGATAACGAGCTTACAGCCGTTACGGAAAACGAGGATTACATGGTCATGAGTAACTACGTTGACGGAAGCTATACTTACTACAAATTTGCAAAGAACTATTGATATAGCATAATCATCGAGGCGCTGTCTCAAATTTGAGACAGCGCTTCTCTTTTATACCTTAAAAATGATATAAACCGCTTGCATTTTTTTCTCTGCCGTGATATAATATATATATCTATGACTTTGTGCACGGTGACGTGCCAATATCCTTGCAACACAAGGAAGAAAGGAGAAGCGATGAACATAGGCTTGGTTTTGTCGGGTGGCTTTGCAAAGGGCGCGTATCAGCTCGGTGCGCTTTACGCGATCAAGGAATTTGTGCCCGTTGAGGATATAAAATGCATAAGCTCCGCATCCATAGGTACGCCGAACGCGTATGCTTTTGCTACGGGTAAGCTCGAGAAGATCGAGGGTATGTGGCACAACTTCGTCGATACCAATACACGCATGTTCATTACGAAAATTCTCCAGTCCTCGCTTCTCCAGCAAGATATAAGGAGCCTTTACGATCCCTCGGATAAGCTTGAAAATCCGTTTTACGTATCCCTTTGGGACGTAGCTAACCTCTCCGACTCCGCTTCCTGCTATCAGGACCTTGCAAAAATAGAAAGCGAGGCTATCCCCGAATATCTCAAGGCGAGTATCTCGTTCCCTATATACAACAAGGCAGTCGAGATAGGAACGAGCCGCTACTTTGACGGCGGCTTTGTTGACAACATTCCCGTGTATCCCCTCGTCGAGCACGACCTCGACTACATAATCTGCGTTTATTTCGACGATATAAGCTACCGCTTTGAAAGCTCGCAGTTTGACGATAGGATAATAAAGATCACCTTTCCGAATATGAGTAACGTCAAAAATTCCTTCATCATAACGCAGGCGGAAATAGACAAAATGATCGAGGAGGGATATGAGCGCACCATGCACATTCTCCGCTCTATCTTCGCAAACGGCTACGACGACCTCGATCACGTCTATAAGTCTATAATATATCACAACAAGCAGCTCGGAGATCCCAAGCTCCGTCTCACGACTGACGTTGTAATAACCAACGTCAATAAGCTGCTCTCAAGATTTGCAAAACGAAAAAACATTCTCTGAAATTTATATAACATTTGAAAGGATAAAAAACATGAAAATTCTCGTACTCAACGCAGGAAGCTCCTCACTTAAATACCAGCTTTTCAATATGGAAAGCTCCGCAGTGCTCGCAAAGGGTACTTGCGAAAGAATTGGCGCGGGTGGAACTATAACCCACAAAAAGACGGGGGCTGAGCCCTTTTTCGAGGAGCTTGACCTCACCGACCACGGCGTGGCTCTCGCTCGCGTGCTCGAGCTTCTTACCTCCTCGGAATACGGCGTTATTTCAAGCGTTGACGAAATAGACGCTGTCGGACACAGAGTCGTTCACGGCGGTGAGCAGCTCAAAAAGTCTACTGTCGTTACCGAAAGCGTTATCAAATATCTTGAAACCATAGTTCCCCTCAATCCCCTGCACGGCCCCCCTGCTATCGCAGGAATAAAGGCATGCCTCGCTCTCATGCCTACCGTTACGCAGGTTACGGTATTTGATACGTCCTTCTACTCTGACATCGAGGACTTCAGATACGTTTATCCCATCCCCTATGAGTTCTACGAGGAGGACAAGATCCGCCGCTACGGCTTCCACGGCACGTCTCACAGATACGTAAGCGCTGAGCTTGCAAAGTGCCTCGGCAAGCCTATCGAGGAGCTTAAGATAATCACCTGCCACCTCGGCAACGGCTCGTCCATTACCGCAGTTGACGGCGGAGTCGCAATCGATACGTCCATGGGCTTTACCCCTCAGGAGGGTATCGCAATGGGTACTCGCTCGGGCAGCATCGACCCCACGGTCGTTACCTACCTTATGAAGACCAAGGGATACACCGCTGACGAGGTTGAGAACATTCTCAACAAGAAGAGCGGTCTTTTGGGGATCTCCGGACTCTCAAACGACTGCCGCAACGTCTCCGAGGCGGCTGCAAACGGCGACGCGCGCGCAACTCTCGCTATGAAAATTCTCACCAACGGCATAAAGAAGCATATCGGTGCTTACACAGCAGAAATGAACGGACTTGACGCGGTAGTATTCACGGCAGGTATCGGCGAGAACCAGTGGAACATTCGCGAAAATGTATGCCGCGATATGGAATACCTCGGAATTGAGATCGACGAGGAAAAGAACAAGAACTTTACGCGCGGTATTCCCTTTGACATCTCCAAGGAGGGCGCTCGCGTTGCAACGTGGATAATCCCCACGGACGAGGAATACATGATCGCTCTTGATACCGAAGCGCTGGCAAAGAATAAAAATTAAACTAAAATAAAAATGAAAGTCGTCGGTACGCAGTGTCCGACGACTTTCTTCTACTTTTCTTTTAAAAAAGAAAAGGTAGCAAAAGAAAACTTTACAAGGTATTTTTTCTATATTATTCAATTAATATTTCCGTCTTATGCTATGCCAACAAAAACTTTATTTGTTTAAAGTTTTTTGGCTCCACCTTTTGTACACAAAAGGTGGACGCGTCCTACTCAATCACTGCTTTAATGACGGTAAAGAAGCGTTCAAATGAAGCCTTGTCAAGGCGTTCGTCGGGTGAATGGAGGTCAAGCAGTACGGGACCGCAGGAGATAATATCCATATCGGGCACAGCCTCGCTGATAAATCCGCACTCAAGACCTGCGTGGATAACGGTAATTTCGGGCTTACGTCCGAAAATCGACTCAAATGCACTCACGTAAGCATCGCGGACCTCGGAGGTGGGAGCATAGCTCCAGCCCGGGTATCTGTTATAGTGTCGGGTAGTAGCACCGAGCGCGTGCGCGAGGTCGTCAAGCTCCTCCGAGGAGGCGTCAATTCTCGACTCAAACGACGAGCGCGAGGAGAACACAAGCTCAGCGCCCTTTCGGTCGCACGACACGATGCCGAGGTTTCTCGACCACTCAACAAGACCCTTTACGTCGTGGTTCATCTCAAAAATACCGTTCTTAACGGTATGCATAAGCGTTACTATGCGCGCGGCAACCGACCTATCGATCACCTCTACGCTCTCATTCTCCGAGACACACTCGGCATAAAGCTCAAAGCCCGCGTCGTCACGGCAAAGTCCGTCCTGAAGTCTCGTGGCGAGCTTCTCGGCAAGAGTCCTGAGCGCGTCAAAATCCTCGGTTGCTACCAAAGCCACACACTCTCTCGGAATTGCGTTGTCCTTAGTACCGCCGTGTATCTCGATCAGGTCAAGCTCCGAGGATCTTGATAGCGAATAAAGCACTCTGCCCATAAGAATATTGGCGTTTGCTCTGCCCTTGTTAATATCCTCGCCCGAATGTCCGCCAAAAAGGCCGCGAACGCTAAGACGGGCAACGTATTTTGCGCACGTCTTGGTTGTGGTGATCGGGAACTCGACCGCCGAGCGCATTCCGCCCGCACAGCCTGCAAGTATGAGAGTTTCGTCCGCGCCGTCCATGTTTATCATACGGCGAGCGGATATTTTACTGTAATCAAACGACTTTGCGCCGTCAAGTCCGACCTCCTCAGCAGAGGTGAACAGGCACTCGAGAGCCGGATGAGAGCTGACACCGCCGTCAAGAACGTACAGCATTACGGCAACGGCAACGCCGTCGTCAGCGCCAAGAGTGGTTCCCCTCGCGCGTATCCAGCCGTCCTCCTCGTAAAGCTCAAGTCCGTCGGTGTCAAAATCATGCATAACGCCGTCGTTCTTCTCGCACACCATATCTGTGTGTCCCTGCAAAAGGAGCGCAGGCTCATTCTCGCGCCCCGCCGAGGCAGGCGCGCTTATAAGCACGTTGTTTGTATTGTCGCGGTAATATTCAAGACCGCGTACACGAGCAAAATCGCAGAGATACTCTGCGATTTTTTCTTCGTGGTACGAGGCTCTCGGGATAGCCGAGATCTCCTCAAAATATTTCATAAGTCCGCTGTAAGCGAAATTATCGTGTAACATATTTTCTCCAAATCAAGTTCTTTTTTTGCGGGAGAGATCAATTCTATCCCCCACCACGTTGCTCTCAAGATTTTTAAGCAGCTCGCCCGTTCCTCTTACGACGCACGTCATCGGATTCTTGGCAACTCTCGTCTTGATACCCGTAACGTCCTCAATAAGTCGGTCAAGTCCGACGAGCTGGCTACCGCCGCCCGTCATAACGATGCCGCGTTTAAGTATATCGCCCACAAGCTCGGGGGGCGTGCGCTCGATGACCGAGCAAATGCTCTCAATAACCGAGTAAATAGGCTCCATCATCGCCTCAAGCATTTCGTTTGAGGACAGAGTGATCTCCTTTGGAAGCTGCTGAACGAGGCATCTTCCCTTGACCTTCATAGTCTTTCGTCCGTCGGGCTCGTAGACCTCGCCTATCCTTATCTTTATCTGCTCGGCAGTACGCTCGCCTATCGCCGTATCGTACTTGCGCCTTACGTATTTCATGATAGCCTCGTCAAACTTGTCGCCCGCAGTCTTGTTTGACTCCGAAACGACGATTCCGCCAAGCGCGATGACCGCAACGTCCGTAGTGCCTCCGCCAATGTCCACCACCATGCTTCCCATGGGGCTGCTGACGTCAATTCCCGCGCCTATTGCGGCGGCAATCGGCTCCTCGACTATATACGTCTTTCTCGCACCCGCCTGCGTGCCCGCATCTATTACAGCGCGAGTCTCGACCTCGGTGACGTTCGTGGGAATACAGATGACCACCTTAGGCGGCAAGAGAGCATTTCCGCAAGCCTTGCGTATGTAGTGCTGGATCATCTTCTGCGTTATGTCGTAGCAGCTTATAACGCCCTCCTTGAGCGGTCTTATGACCTTTATATGCTCGGGATTGCGTCCAAGCATAGCTTGGGCTTCCTTGCCTATTTTAACAATATGATCGGTGTTGGTGTCCACGGCAACGACAGACGGCTCCTCGAGAACGATGCCCGTTCCCTCGACGTAAACTATGACCGATGACGTGCCCAGATCTATTCCGATGTTTTTTGCAAACATTTTTTTGGCATTAAAGCCTTTAAATTTAAACATCCATACCCCCCTATAAGGGCTTTAATATCTTCTCATTATATATTATACACTCATAGTGCGAAAATTGCAAGCGGAATTTTGTCGAACACAAAAAATTGCCCATTTTTTTACATTTTGTTTTTAGTTGCGAGCGCAAAGCACAAAATTCCTCGTGCTCCCGCCTTTTGCAAAAGACGTACACAAGCCGCCATGCTCGCACCCGTAGTGACTATATCGTCAATAAGGATCACGTATTTTCCGCTAACGTCAGCACCCTTATTGAAGACTATGCTATTTTTCGCATTCTCGGCGCGGCTCTTTGAGTCAAGCCTCTTTTGCTCGCGCCTTGAGAGTGAGCGAAGCGCTTTTATACATTCGATCCCCGTCTGCCGTGATAAATTCTCGGCAAGCATTGCCGACTGATCGTAGCCGTAAAGCATGCGCGAGCGGCGGCTTCTCGGCACGAACGTAACGACAAAGCTCTCCTTATTCTCGGGATAGCCGAGCGTTATAAGCTCGTCCTCGATATTTTTATTAAGATACTCTCCCACAAAGCGCACGATACGCCGACTCTTTCTGTATTTAAGCCAGAATATTATGCTCATCGGCGCACGGCGGCTGTTCTCCTTGTCGTAAAAAAACACCCGTCTAAGAGAAAGCGCTCCCGCGCGAGAGAGGATCTTCGGCATACACTCACATTCCGTCGCGCTCTTAAAGCACGTCTCACAGCTTTTTGTAAGAGATGCGTTCCACTTGATTCGGCAGTCATCGCAAAATGCCGTGTCCACGAGTCTCGGCAGTAGTATCTCCCCACAGCCAGCGCATTTGCGGATCTTCAGAAAGGTATCGATAAATTCCTTTCTCGTTATCATACGCCACCCCTAAGCATCTCGCAAAGTCCCGTGTATCTCATGGACTGTCGGTTGTTTGATACCATTTCCTCTACTATATCCTCTCTACCGACTATTATTACCATGCTCTGCGCTCTTGTAACCGCAGTATAAAGCAAATTTCTTGAAAGAAGCATCTGTGCGGCAGTGCACGCGGGGATTATGACTATCGGGTATTCGCTTCCCTGACTCTTGTGGACGGTTATCGCGTAAGCGTGCTCGAGGTCCTCAAGCAGGTTAAACTCGTACTGCACGCGCTTATCGTCAAATACCACCCACATCGCGCTCTCTGCTATATCAATATCCTCAATAATTCCAATATCTCCGTTAAATATACCGTTCCCCGTTTTGTCGTCGGAAATACGGCTCCAGAGCATATCGTAATTATTTCTTATCTGCATTACCTTATCGCCCTCGCGGAAGATCTTGTCGCGGAAGCGATATTCCCTTTTGCTTTTATCTGCGGGATTTAAGCGCGACTGAAGAATTACGTTGAGGTTCTCCGTTCCCGCCTCGCCTCTGCGCGAGGGGGTTATGACCTGCGTACCGCTCCGTCCCATTTCACCGTAGCTTTTGGGCAGGCGGGTATGACAAAGCTCACAAACGGTCGCGGCTATCTCGCGGTCACTTTGCCTTGGCAGGAAAAAGAAATCGTTGTCCTTTACCTTAAGCTCGGGAGAGACTCCCGAATTTATCTTATGCGCATTGGTAACTATAAGGCTCTTTTGCGCTTGACGGAATATCTCCGTCAGGCGAACGGTCGAAAAGCGACCGCTGTCGATAATATCGCGAAGCACGTTTCCCGCTCCCACAGACGGAAGCTGATCGGAGTCGCCTATGATAATAAGCCTTGCTCCCGGCTTTATAGCGCGAAGCAGAGCCGCCATGAGTGCGGTATCTATCATTGAAGCCTCGTCAACTATAATTATCTGCTCGTCAAGATAGTAGCTCTCGTTACGGCAGAATTTGAAGCTTTCGGAGGCATCGTAGGTCATCTCCAGAAGTCTGTGCACCGTCTTGGCTTCCATGCTCGTCGCCTCCGACATTCGCTTTGCGGCTCTGCCCGTAGGCGCGGCGAGGGCAATATCAAATCCCATAGAATCAAAAATACGTATGAGCGCGCGCACAACGGTGGTTTTTCCCGTACCCGGTCCGCCCGTAAGCACCATAACTCCGTAGCGCAGAGCGTCCGCAATCGCCTTTTTCTGCAAGCTTGCGTAGGATATTCCGCTGCGTATTTCCTCGCCCGAAATAAAGCTCTCGATATCCGTAACGTCAACAGATGCCGAAAGCCTGTCTATCTTACAGAGCTTCTCTGCAATATATTTTTCGTTTTCGTAAGTCTCGCGGCGGTAGACGAACGTATCTCCGTCCATGCTCACACCGACAAGCCGTCCCTCGCGCAAAAGCTCGCGAGTTGCGTTCGCCGTCAGATCTGCGCCGACTCCAAGCAGCTCCGCAGAGCTTTCACATAGCTTTGAGATCGGCAAGCACACGTGTCCGTTCACCATCTCGTTTTTGGTAAGCACGAAGTTTATACCGCTCATAACTCTGTCAAAGTTATCGTTCAAAAAGCCAAGGCTTTCCGCCATTGAGTCCGCTCTTTCAAAGCCGATACCGTCGATCTCGTTGCAGAGTCTGTACGGGTTCTGCTTTGCCACGTCAACGGCACGACTGCCAAAGCGCTTATAAATTTTGAGTATAGTCGCAACGCCGAAGTAATCTCTGAAAAACATCATGGCGCTACGCACGCCTGCCTGCTCCTTAAAGCTCTCCGATATGGAAAGTGCAAGCTTCATTGAAATACCCTTTACGTTTGCAAGCCACTCGGGGTGGTTTTCTATTACGTCAAAGGTGTCCTCGCCAAACTCGTCAACTATTCTCTGTGCCGTTTTCGGTCCGACTCCCTTTATCGCCTTTGAGGACAGATACTTCAAAATTGAGCTTACGTCCGCAGGCATTACTCTTTCGTACTGCGTTACGCTAAACTGTCTGCCGTACTTGGGATTGGTCACCCATTTGCCAAACACCGTCAGTCTGTCACCCTCGCCAAGCATGGGCATAAGACCGACAGCGGTTATGATCTCGTCGTCGGCAAGAGCCATGTCGCAAATAGTATATCCGTTTTCTTCGTTGTAGTAAATTATATGCTCTACCGTGCCTTCAAGGCGCTCAATATCGCCGTTTTCCTGCAACATACCTTACCTCCTCAAAATGATCAAGTTACAAGAGAGGTTGTCTTAGACTACTTAACAACACCTCATCCACCGCTAACGCGGTCCCCCTTCCCCCGCTGGGGAAGGCTCACTTTAACATAGCCTTTATTTTACAATTTTTTTACAAGCAAATACCTATTTTTCAAAAAGAAAGACACGCCCCATCATACGTTTGCCGATATTCACCATTTCGCTTGCTTTCAATTAGCCTTCCCCAGCGGGGGAAGGTGGCATTGACGAGCCGCGTGCGAGTCAATGACGGATGAGGTGTCCTTATACAAATTGTCTTTTCAAAATTTTTTTAAAATTATCAATTATATTTAAATATAAATTTTGTAAATTTAAAATTTATAAAATCAACTAGGCTGCTTCATTTAGATATGGAAGTCAAATGAAGCAGCCCCTCGTTTTGTTTTATTTTGCAAGCTCTGCCTTGAGGGCATCTGCAAGGTCGGTCGCCTCCCAAGGAAGCATAGCGTCCTCTCTGCCCATGTGTCCGTACGCCGCAGTAGCGTAGTAGATAGGACGGCGAAGGTCGAACTTCTTGATTATCGCCGCAGGACGAAGGTCAAAGAGCTTGTCCACTGCGCGGCTGATAGCCTCCTCGTCAGCCTTACCCGTTCCAAACGTGTCGATCATTACCGATACGGGTTTCGCAACGCCTATTGCGTATGCTACCTGAACCTCGCACTTGTCTGCAAGTCCTGCCGCTACGATGTTCTTTGCAAGGTATCTTGCCGCGTAAGACGCCGAGCGGTCAACCTTAGTCGGGTCCTTACCCGAAAAAGCTCCGCCGCCGTGACGTGAATATCCACCGTATGTATCAACTATGATCTTTCTACCCGTAAGTCCCGTGTCACCCGCAGGGCCTCCTACTACGAATCTGCCCGTGGGATTTACGTATATCTTGGTCTCTGTGTCCATAAGCTCCGACGGAACGGTGGGAAGAATGACCTTTTCTATAACGTCGCGACGGATCTCTGCAAGCTCAACGTCAGCGCTATGCTGTGAGGAGATAACGATAGTATCTATTCTTACGGGCTTGCCGTCGTGGTACTCAACAGTAACCTGCGTCTTTCCGTCGGGGCGCAGATAATCAAGCTCTCCGCTCTTTCTTACGTCGGTAAGCCTTTTTGCAAGCTTATGCGACATGGAAATAGGCAGGGGCATAAGCTCCGCGGTCTCGTTGCACGCATATCCGAACATAAGTCCTTGGTCACCCGCACCCGTATCGAGTCCGTCGCCATTTCCCTCTTTTGCCTCAAGAGATTTGTCAACACCAAGCGCAATATCGGGCGACTGCTCGTGAATTGCGATAGTCACCGAGCAGCTGTCCGCATCAAAGCCGATGCCGCTATGCGTGTATCCGATGTCCCTTACGGTATTTCGGATAATACCCTCAAAGTCAACCTTTGCAGACGTGGTTATCTCACCCATAACGGTAACTCTATCCGTCGTGCAGAAGGTCTCGCAAGCAACACGGGAAGCCGCGTCCTCGGAGAGGATCGCGTCAAGAATGGCGTCAGATATTTTATCGCACACCTTATCGGGGTGTCCCTCAGTTACAGATTCAGAAGTAAAAAGCATTTTTTTCATAATCATTTCCTTTCACAAAAAAAGTCTTCGGAGTTTTCCCGAAGACTTAAAAATTTCTCATCTTCCGGAATTAGCACCTTACAAGCATTTAACTTGCAGGTTGCCGTGGCTTCACAGGGCCTGTCCCTCCACCACTCTTGATAAGACTATTTATTTCCTACCTTGACATTATAACATGTTTACAATGTTTTTTCAAGTATATTTTCAATTTTTTTCTTTATTTCGACTCTTTTTTCCTTTTAGGATAGGCGAGAGGCGCTTATAGATAAGGAAAGTAAGGAGCGAAATTACAAGTCCCTTGCAGAACGTATACGGCAAATTGAACACCAAGAGCGCCTGTAAGAGCCCGTCGACATTCGGATTTATCTTCTGATACATTCCGAGAATTGCAGGGAGCGGGAAATTAAGTATTTTTACGAATGCGGGGTACGTCACGAAGTAGTTCCACGGAATGGATACCACCGCCATGATAAGCGAGCCGACGGCAGAGCCTATGAGCGCGCCCACTCTCGTTTTCTTTTTTTGGTAGATAAGCCCCGCAGGCAGAACGAACAGCGCTCCCAAAACGAAGTTGCTAAGCTCCCCTACTCCTCCCGTAGTCGAAAACGGCAGATTTAAAACATTTTTAATAAGACAAACGGCGACTCCCCATACGGGTCCTATGCTAAACGCAGTAATCAGCGCGGGAAGCTCCGAAAAGTCCATTTTTATAAACGACGGCATTATCGGGATATTAAAGCTCAGCATCATTAAAACCGCGGATACCGCAGACATAATTCCCGTCACCGCGAGCTTTCTCGTTATATCCCTTTTGTTATTTGATAAAGTTTTCATAAAAAAATCCCCCTTTTTTAGGGAGAAGATATCATATAAATTGGGCACACCGCGCCCTATATCTTCTCTCATCCGGACTTTACCGTCGGCGCAGGAATCTCACCTGCTCGGCTCTTGCGAGTTCGTGGGCTTTACCACCGGTATGGAATTTCACCAATCCCCAAAGATATTTTATTTTATGCCGCCGTACTCATATGAGCACGGCGGCAATAAATATGCAATATTACTTATTCAGTAACAATTATGCAATGATACCGGAAACGACGCCGGAACCAACGGTTCTACCACCCTCACGGATAGCGAAACGGAGTCCCTCTTCACAAGCGATAGGAGTGATAAGCTCAACAGTCATATCAACGTTATCGCCGGGGCGGCACATCTCAACTCCCTCGGGAAGCTCGATGATACCGGTAACGTCAGTAGTTCTGAAGTAGAACTGAGGTCTGTAACCAGCGAAGAAGGGCTTCTTACGTCCGCCTTCCTTCTCGGTAAGAACGTATACGTGACCAACGAACTTGGTGTGAGGATGAACGGAGCCGGGCTTTGCGAGAACCTGTCCACGCTCGATCTCGTCCTTAGCTACGCCACGGAGAAGAGCACCGATGTTGTCACCAGCCTCTGCCTGGGGAAGGAGCTTGTGGAACATCTCAACTCCGGTAACGGTGGTGTTCTTCTTCTCCTCGGTGAGACCAACGATCTCAACGACGTCACCAACCTTAACGGTACCTCTCTCAACTCTACCGGTAGCAACAGTACCACGGCCGGAGATGGAGAATACGTCCTCGACAGGCATAAGGAAGTCGAGGTCTGCCTGACGCTCAGGAGTAGGAATGAATGCGTCAACCTCATTCATGAGCTCAAGGATAGGAGCGTACTCGGGAGCATTTACGTCAGTGTTAGCAGACTCAAGTGCCTCACGAGCGGATCCGCGAACGATAGGAGTATCGTCGCCGGGGAAATCATAAGAAGAAAGAAGATCACGGATCTCCATCTCAACGAGATCGAGAAGCTCTTCGTCGTCAACGAGGTCAGTCTTGTTCATGAATACAACGATTGCAGGAACGCCAACCTGACGAGCGAGAAGTACGTGCTCACGGGTCTGCTGAAGAGGTCCGTCAGTACCTGCAACAACGAGGATAGCGCCGTCCATCTGTGCTGCACCGGTGATCATGTTCTTAACGTAGTCAGCGTGTCCGGGGCAGTCAACGTGTGCGTAGTGACGAGTTTCGGTCTCGTACTCAACGTGTCTGGTGTTGATTGTGATTCCTCTTGCTCTCTCTTCGGGTGCGTTGTCGATCTGGTCGTATGCCATGAACTCAACGTTACCGTTCTGAAGACCGAGGGTCTTGGTGATTGCAGCGGTAAGAGTGGTCTTACCATGGTCAACGTGACCGATTGTACCAATGTTAACGTGGGGCTTTGTGCGTTCAAATGTAGCCTTTGCCATTTTTGAATTCCTCCATTAAATAAATTTTATTTTAATTTTAATTAGTTCTTTGCGCGAGCAGTAATGATCTGCTCCTGGATAGACTTCGGAACTTCAGCGAAGTGGCTGGGTTCCATAGAATATACGCCGCGTCCCTGCGTCATGGAACGAAGGTCCGTTGCATATCCGAACATCTCGGACAGAGGAACCATTGCGGTAAGCTCCTGAACACCGTTTGCAGATTCCATAGACTGGATCTGTCCGCGGCGGGAGTTGAATCCACCCATAACGGTTCCGAGATACTCATCGGGAACGATAGTTACAACCTTGGTTATCGGCTCGGTAAGAACGGGGTTAGCCTTTCTCATAGCCTCCTTGAACGCCATAGATCCGGCAATCTTGAATGCCATTTCAGAGGAGTCGACCTCGTGGTAAGAACCGTCGTAAAGAGTTACCTTTACGTCAACAACGTTGTAGCCTGCAAGAACACCGTTCTGCATAGCTCCCTGAATACCCTGGTTTACAGGCTCGATGAATTCCTTCGGAATTGCACCGCCCGTAACAGCATTAATGAACTCATAACCCTTACCGGGCTCGTTGGGCTCAAGAATGATCTTAACGTGACCGTACTGACCGGAACCACCGGACTGTCTCTTGTACTTGCACTCGTGATCCACTCTTGCGCGAATGGTCTCCTTGTATGCAACCTGAGGCTTACCGATGTTTGCCTCTACCTTGAACTCACGAAGAAGTCTGTCAACGATGATCTCAAGGTGAAGCTCACCCATTCCTGCGATAATGGTCTGTCCGGTCTCCTCGTCGGTGTAGGTACGGAAGGTGGGGTCTTCCTCTGCAAGCTTTGCAAGAGCAATACCCATCTTCTCCTGTCCTGCACGAGTCTTGGGCTCGATAGCAACGCTTATAACAGGCTCGGGGAATTCCATATTCTCAAGGATAACGGGATGCTTCTCGTCGCAGAAGGTATCACCCGTCGTGGTGTTCTTAACACCCGAAACAGCTGCGATATCTCCGCTGTAGCATACGTCTATATCCTTACGGTCGTTTGCATGCATCTGAAGAATACGTCCGAAACGCTCTCTGGAATCCTTGCTGGAGTTGTACGCAGTCGTACCTGCCTCGATCTTACCGGAGTAAACACGGAAGAAGCAGAGCTTTCCAACGAACGGGTCGGTCATTATCTTGAATGCAAGTGCGGAGAAGGGCTCATCATCGGATGCGTGTCTCTCCTCCTCATCACCCGTGTCAGGGTTTACACCCTTGATAGCGGGGATATCAGTGGGCGCAGGCATGTAGTCGATAACTGCGTCAAGCAGCTTCTGTACGCCCTTGTTTCTGTAAGACGTTCCGCAAACAACGGGAACGATCTGGTTAGCTATGGTAGCCTTTCTGAGCGCAACCTTGAGCTCCTCAACGGAGATCTCCTCGCCCTCAAAATACTTCTCCATGAGCTCCTCGTCGGTCTCACAGATTGCCTCGATCATCTTCTCACGGTACTCCTCAGCAAGGTCCTTCATGTCCTCGGGGATCTCCTCGACTCTCATGTCCTTACCAAGGTCATCGTAATAGACGTCTGCTTCCATCGTCATAAGGTCAACGATACCTCTGAAGGTCATCTCCTTACCAATGGGAAGCTGTATCGGAACTGCATTTGCATGAAGTCTGTCCTTCATCATTCCTACAACGCGGTAGAAATCAGCTCCTGTGATGTCCATCTTGTTGACGTAAGCCATACGCGGAACACCATACTTATCAGCCTGTCTCCAAACTGTCTCGGACTGAGGCTCAACGCCGCCCTTAGCGCAAAGTACAGTTACAGAACCGTCAAGGACACGAAGTGAACGCTCAACCTCAACTGTGAAGTCAACGTGACCGGGGGTATCGATGATATTGATTCTGTGTGTGTTTTCCTTTACTGCTGCGGGATCGTTGTGATACTCGGACTTAGCCCAGAAACATGTGGTAGCAGCGGAAGTGATGGTAATACCTCTCTCCTGCTCCTGAACCATCCAGTCCATGGTAGCTGCACCCTCGTGAGTCTCACCGATCTTGTGAGTCTTACCGGTGTAGAAAAGAATTCTCTCGGTAGTCGTCGTCTTTCCGGCATCTATGTGAGCCATGATACCGATATTTCTTGTTTTTTCAAGTGAATATTCTCTTGCCATTAGCTTTGTCTCCTTAACTTAATGACAGATTAATATCTGTAATGTGCAAACGCCTTGTTTGCTTCTGCCATACGGTGGGTTTCTTCTTTCTTCTTGAAAGATCCGCCCATGCTGTTCTTGGCATCCATGATCTCTCCTGCGAGGCGCTCTGCCATGGTGTGCTCACCACGTTTTCTGGAAAAAGCTACGATCCAACGCAAACCAAGGGTCTGACGTCTCTCTGCTCTTACCTCCATAGGCACCTGATAGGTAGAACCGCCTACACGGCGAGCCTTAACCTCAAGGACAGGCATTACGTTCTCAAGAGCCGCTGCAAATACGTCAAGAGCACTCTCTCCCGACTTTGCCTCGATCATTGCGAACGCATCATAAACGATCTTCTGGGCTACGCCCTTTTTGCCGTCGTACATAATGTTGTTGATAAGCTTTGTTACGAGCTTAGAATTGTACATAGGATCCGGCAAAACATCTCTTTTGGATATACGACCTCTTCTCGGCACTGTACTTCCCTCCTTCATTAATATTATGAAATCATTGGTACTCA
>SVUH01000047.1 GCA_015063335.1 Oscillospiraceae bacterium
GCATAGTGCTTACCATCACGTGCATCAACCTCATCGTGAGCAAAAAGCACGTAACGTACGGAAAGTGAGGCGCCTATGAACGATTATAAAAAGATCAAAAATAAAACCGGCATCGCAAAAGCAATCAAAACCGCGCTCACGTATTTCGGACTCACTCTGTGGGCGATTGCCGTGCTTTTCCCGTTTTATTGGATGATACAAAACTCCTTCAAAAGCTTTGCGGAGTACAATTCCGAGAGCATCCCGAAATTTTTACCCTCGGTCATCACGTTTGAAAATTTTGTCACGGCATTTACAGCCGTTCCGCTCGGACAATATCTTCTTAATACGTTGATATTCACTCTTGCAACGACGATAATTATGATAGCGGTCATAACTCTTGCCGCATTTGCCTTCGCGCGACTTGACTTCAAGGGTAAGAATGCCGCGTTCACACTCCTGCTCGCGCTTATGATGATACCAAACGAGCTTGTCATCATCACGAATTTTGCAACGATCACCGAGCTTGAGCTGAGAAACACCTTCTTAGGCCTCATCCTCCCCTCCGTGACCTCGATTTTCTACCTTTATTTATTAAAGGAGAACTTCGCCCAGATCCCCGACGAGCTTTATCTTGCCGCGC
The DNA here is from genome assembly GCA_015063335.1 of Oscillospiraceae bacterium. The sequence goes on from SVUH01000047.1 coordinate 623, forward strand.
AGGTGGACGGCTCAACAGATTTTAACTATCTTATAAAGGTGATGGTGCCCATATCAAGCCCCACCATTGTTACTATTCTTATTCTCAAAATAATCGAATGCTGGAATTCTTACGTCTGGCCAAGGCTTATTACAGACGACGAAGCGTATTTCCTCGTATCAAACGGCATACAGACGATAAGGGAGAGCGGCTTCGGACGTGAAAACATCCCCGCTATGATGGCGGCTGTCACGGTCATTTCAGTTCCCCTCATCATTCTCTTCCTCATTTTCAAGGATAGAATTATGGAGGGTGTTTCGAGAGGAGGCACAAAGGGATGATAATTAAAAAATTAGCTTCTGCGCTTGTTCTTTGTTCGGTTATTCTCTCACTCATCACCCTTTCGGGATGTCACGGTAAGCTCGCAGATCAAAACGACAACTTTCAAGATAACACTGAATACCCAGAGCAAACCAAGCTCAAACTTCCTGCAGAATTCGACACTTCAAAGCAATACACCATTACCTTTTGGGCAAAAAACGAAAACAACGAAACACAAAGAAGCATTTATAGGCAAATAGTTGAGAATTTTGAGGCTCTATATCCAAATATCGACATAGTTCTTGTAAACCACACCGATTACAAGGATATTTATAACAAGGTTGTTACTAACATCCCCACTCAAACCACACCAAACGTATGTATCACCTATCCCGACCATATAGCTACCTATATGCAAGGAGAGGGTGTGGTCGTTCCTCTTGACTCACTCATAGATGACGAGGTTTGGGGGCTCGGCTCCTCCACACTGCGCTTTAATGCTCCGACAAAAAACGAGATTATTCCCGAATTTTTAGAAGAGGGTAAGATAGGCGGCGTGCAATACGCACTCCCATTTATGCGCTCTACCGAGGCATGCTACGTCAATAAAACGCTTATTGAGGAGCTTGGATTTACGCTCCCCGAAACACTGACCTGGGATTTCGTTTGGAACGTATCTGAATATGCGATGTCACTTGGCAAAGATGCAAACGGAAATTATATTGCGAACGGCAAGAATGTGCTTATTCCGTTTATCTATAAGTCAACTGATAATATGATGATCTCAATGCTTAAACAATTGAACGCGCCGTATTCAACAGAGGCAGGCGAGATACAAATATTTAATAAAACTACCGAAAGTATTCTTAAGGAAATAGGTGCTCACGCGAAATCAAAGGCGTTTTCAACCTTCCAAATTTCAAGCTATCCCGGCAACTATCTCAATGCCGGAGAATGCATTTTTGCGATAGACTCCACTGCAGGCGCTACCTGGATGGGTGTTAACGCTCCCCTTCAGGACATACCGGAGGAGAATAAATCGCATTTTGAAACGGTCGTTATGGCAATACCTCAATATGATACCGAAAATCCCAAGATGATTTCGCAAGGTCCTTCCCTTTGCATCTTTAATAAAGACGACCCCCAAGAAGTTCTTGCCTCTTGGCTCTTCTCTCAGTTCTTGCTCACCAACGAGGTGCAAATAGCCTACTCACAGACCGAGGGTTACATCCCCGTAACAAGTAAGGCACAAGAAAGCACAGAGTATCAAGACTACCTTAGTCGAGCAGGTGAGGATAACGAACTTTACTATGATATAAAAATCAAGGCGTCACAGCTCTTACTTGATAATATTGAAAATTCATTTACCACACCCGTTTTCAACGGCTCAGCGTCGCTTAGAAGCGCGGCAGGCGAGCTCATTGAAATAACAACCGACTCTGCGCGCAATAAAAACAGAGCTATTGACGAAAGCTTTATTGAACTCCTGTTTTCAAGAGTTACCTCACTCTATAAGCTCGATCAGTACGGCGGCGCACTTGAAGTCAAGACTGAGCTTGGAAAGCTACCTACCGAATCAATGATTCTGATTTCTGCGCTTATAGTAGTGTGGTTGGGAATTTCCGTTTACTTTTGCTGTGATATTATTAAAAGAAAAAAGAAATAAAATATTGACAATTAATTAAAATCGTGTATAATTATAGGTGAAAATTTTCATTAAAAAGGAGAAATTAAAATGAAAAAGTTTTTATGCTTGGTTTTTGTTTTCACAATGATGCTCTCCCTCGTTGCTTGTCCCACTGATGACGGTGTTATGACTTGGAAAGAGTATGTGGAAGCCGAGGTTGGTTCAAAGGTTGTTGTTGAGTGTTATGTTCAGGGACATCAGTCTTGGTGGGATAATAAGCTCACCATTTATGCTCAAGATAACGACGGTGGTTACTTCCTTTATGACTTCCCCTGCACTGAGGAAATGGCTGCTCAGCTTGTTCCTGGCACAAAGATCCGCGTTCAGGGATATAAAGCTGAATGGGGCGGTGAAATTGAGATTGTCAGCGACGAGCTTGATCCCGATTACGCAAAAATCGAAATTATTGAAGGTAGCTACGTAGCAGAGCCCATTGACGTGACCGCTAAGCTCGGTACAGAGGAGCTTGTTAACTATCAGAATATGCTCGTTGAATTCAAGGGCTTAACATTTGTTGGTATTGAATACAAGAACGGCGAACCTGGAGACGATATCTATGTAACCTTTAGCTACAATGGTGCTGAGTATAGCTTCTGTGTTGAAAGATATCTCACAGGCCCTGAAACAGACCTCTATGCGCTCGTTGGCACACTTGCAGAAGGCGATGTTGTTGATGTAACAGGCTTTGCTTATTGGTACAACGGTATCAACACTCACATCACAAGTATTACAGTTAAATAATCCAAACCAAAATAAAACCGCGAGGAAAAATCCTCGCGGTTTTTTATTGATTGGTAAGTTAGTTGGATTGGAGATTGTTCTTTTTTGAAAAAAAGAACCCAAACCTACTTTTTTGAGGAAAAAGTAGTCGGCAACCCCCAAAGCTCGCGTTGCTTACTTCGGGGAACCCCGACGCGGCAAAAACCTTTTTATCACGCTACGCGCAATAGACATTTAGTTAGTTCTAAATCCACTTGATCCGCGCAAATTGTGTCAATTAATTGATACATAACGTTTTTCTCCCTTGTCGAAAAACTATAATTTGCTACACTAAATATAGACAGTATGTTCGCACTTTCTTTACGTCCGCGATGATAGTAAGCAAATTTTAGAAAATCAAGCTCATTGAGATTGATTTTCGTAGTTTTGAAGTAGCAATACCGACCGTCGTGCTTGTACGTAAGGGCGGAATTGATGCTTCAAAACCGCCAATCGCTCGCGATTTGGCGAAAATTTACGCGGACTTAACACAAACCAAGCGATCGTTCTGCCTACTTTTTTGAAAAGTAGGCGCGCGCCGCGCAGGCGATCCAAAGTCAAACTAACCCCTCACCAAATTATTTCTTTTTCCTCATATCAAGTATTCTCACGATAACGGGGGATAAAACGGCGTTCATTCCTATCTCAAAAAGGAAATTACCGAATGCCATTGCAATAAACAGCGCAAATCCCGCTTGCTCCATACCGAGCATCTCGCTTATCTTATCTGCAAAGGGCATAAAGAATAAGGCAGAGCCAAGGCGGACGCTGCCCGTGTTTCCGATCGGGCAGACAAGCGCGGAAACGATGGCAGCAACGGTTTTATTAAAGCTCTTTAACAGCTTGTAAATAAGTCCGGAAGCCGCTCCGCACGCAATTCCCTTGCCCAAAACGGTGATGATCGTTCCGGGAACGCTGAACATAAAAAAGAGGTTTGCTCCGCCCGTGATAATAACCACGAGCGCGAATACGAATCCAAGCCACGCGCCCACTAAGGGTCCGCACATCGCCGCACCTATTACTATCGGTATAAGACCGATTGCAGTTGAAAAGGGTCCGAAGAATGCGGTGTACGTTGCCAAGCACTGAAAGACCACTACAAGAGCCGTCATAAGTGAAGCAAGCACCAAGGTCTCGGTTGACATTCGTTTGTTTTGTGTTTTGATCATAAATTACTCCTTGCTGTCGTTCGCATACGCGATACAACGCTAAAATTTATAAATTTACTCTTAAAAAGAGATTTAAACGAATTTAATATTGAGTTATTTATTTTTGTTATAGATGATATAAAGACCTTTCAATACAAGATCCTTGTCAAGAGTCATATTGTGGTCGCAATGCGGAGCTATCGCACTTGCATATCCGCCCGTAACGATAACAGGAAGCTCGCATCCCACCTCGCGATATATCCTTTCGATCATTCCGTCGATAAGGCTTGCGTGACCGAATATTACACCGCTCTTCATACAGTCAACGGTGTTCTTGCCTATAACTGCAGGAGGTGCTTCAAGGCTTATCTGCGGGAGCTGAGCAGTACCGCTTGCGAGCGCGTTAAGTCCCATCATAACTCCGGGGATTATTGAGACACCCGTAAACGCGCCGGCTTTATTTGTAACTATCATCTTCGTCGCAGTTCCCATATCAATTATGAGCGCGGGCGCACCGTAGATCTCGTTTGCCGCAACGCAGGAGCAGATAAGATCCGCACCAACGGACGAGGGAGAATCGCAAAGGATACCTATACCCGTTTTTACTCCGGGACAAACCATAAGGGGCTCAACACCGTAAACCAATCTTATTGCATTTTTCATAACGGAATTAAGCGGCGGCACCACGCTTGAGATTATCGCTCCGCTGATATCCTCCTTTTTAACCCCGTATATCTTTAAAATATTAAGAAGCTTGCTTGCATACTCGTCCTCGGTCTTTGTAATATCTGTTGAAAGACGAACCACAAATTTAAGCTCGCCCCCCTTAAAGCCGCCAAGCGCAATACTCGTATTTCCAATATCGATAGTTAATATCATATCCTTTAAAGCTCCCTTCGGTAGTCTGCAAAAATGGATTATAACATATTTTTTTGTATATGTCAAATATTTTTTACATTTTGTTGATCAAAAGCTTATTTACAATCCGAATAAAATGTGGTACAATAGAGAAAAGGAGATGATCACTTATGAAGAAAATATTATCGGCGTCACTCGCCTTTATACTTATAGCACTAACGCTTACCGGCTGTCTTTTTCTCAATTTCGCCGAAAAGCAAACCGTCCGCTTCTATGTTGACGGAGAGCTTTACAAGACCTCTCTTGTTGAATACGGTAAAACTGTGATAGAGCCCGAATGTCCGATTAAGGATATGCACATCTTCACGGGCTGGTATTCGGGAAGCATCAGGTTCAATTTTGCAACTCCCATAATCGCGGATCTTAATCTTTACGCGTACTTTACTCTTGACGCCGAGAGCGCAACAGAGCAAATAAATCTCACCGCCGCAAGAAGCACCGTGACCGTACGCAATAAATCCTTTAACTCTGCTATGGGCGGATTTATTGAAACGGAATCGCAGACCTCCCAGGGCTCGGGCGTCGTCATCGATATCTCAAACGGCTACGGATACGTTCTCACCAATTATCACGTTGTAAATATCGAGGAGGGCTTTTCACAGCAGGCAATAAGCGTTGAGGACCCTTGGGGAAACAGCTTCGACGCGCACATATACAAGCACCAGAATCTCACGGTAGAGGCAGCTGACGAAAGCTACGATCTCGCACTCATATATTTCAAATACGATAAAAATAAGGTAAAATACGAGCTTTTAGAGATAGAGCTCGGCAGTGATCCAAAGAAAGGCGACCACGTTATCTCCCTCGGTTCGCCCGAGGGAATGAAAAACGCCCTTACCTGCGGAGAGGTCCTTCTCTTCGAGCAGGTAAACACCGAGGATAACGGCAAAATGGATTTTGAAGCAATAGTACATAGCGCCACGATCAATCACGGCTCAAGCGGAGGACCGCTCGTCGATCCTTACGGCAGACTTGTCGGACTCAACTTCGCAGGCTCTGAGAGCCTTACATACGGCTGCGCGATCCCAATGTCCAAAATAAACGAATTT
>SVUH01000011.1 GCA_015063335.1 Oscillospiraceae bacterium
GTATTGCTTTCCTTCTTCGGTATAATGCCCCGAACCGTCAAGTTCTATAACAAGCTTTGCTTCTGCACAGTAAAAGTCCGCAATATACCTTCCGAGAACCTTTTGACGTAAAAAGCGGATGTGATAGGTGCGCAGAAAATCATACCAAAGGTGCTTTTCTTCTTTGGTCATATTCTTTCGCAACATTTTTGCGGTTGGGACAATGTCTTTATTATGTTTTCTCTGCATTACAATCCCTCCGTCACGCTTCGCGTGCCACCTCCCTTTACACAAGGGAGGCTCTTTTTTACCTCCCGGAAGGTAGTCGCATAGGCTTTTGATCGTACTGTCAAAAGTGACTTTGCGTTGCTTTTGGCAAAATTTTAGTACCTTTTATTAAATCAGTTGTTGTCAAGTAAATAATACATCGTGGTTGAACAAAAGAGTATATCAATATTTTTTGATAAATTGGATTTTATCTTACAGTAACTTTATAAAAATTTGTACATCGTTGCCTTTTTTGTTTTTATAAACATATCCATCTGTTTCGAATCCCAACTTCTTGTGTAACGCAATGCTCGCAATATTATCAACTCTGATTTGCTGTAACACCAATTTGTAGCCCTTGCTTTTTGCTGTTTTCATTGCAAGCATCATAGCATTTCCTGCAAATCCGCGTTTGCGATAACATTCAAATATTTCAGGACCGCACGAAATGACGTTTGGGGAGTGTTGATACAGTGATATCATTCCAACCATTTCAGTGTTATTCACTATTGCAAACATTTCAAAATATTTGTTTGCAAACTCTTTTTCTTGCCATTTTGTAATCAATATTTTAACTTCGTCAATGGACATCTTTGCATTATGTTTTTGTTGAAATTCAATAGCATCATCATCTGCAAAATTCCTTAATAGAATCATATCACACCGCCTCCGTCAAATTTTTATTTATCATTCACACGGTTATACCTTATTATAGCACAAAAACCGCAGAAAATCAATCTGCGGTTTTTGCATTTTAGAGTTTTTAGCAATAGAAAAAGCTAATATCGCTTGTCGGTAGGTAATGAATTATCAAAACTGTCCTTAAGAGTGCCGCTCTATTCTGCCGTTTTTTATTTAGATAAAATTGTCAGATCAGGTCTCCACAAGCACACCGAGCTCGTTAAGTCTTGCGCATATGCGACGGAACGTTTCCTCATCCTTAACCGACACGGTATGAATATGAATACCGCCTGTGAGGTCAGAAAGCTGGCTTGCACCCGTGCTTTCAACGCGCTTGATAAATTCGTCCACGGCATACCGTGTCGAAACACCAAGGTTTGCGGAAATAGAGCCGTAAAGCGAATGCTCAACGATAACGTCAAGAACCGTACCGCCGTTGTCAACTATCGCGTAAAGCTCCTCACGGGTTCCGTCCTTATCGTGTGTGCAGACTATTCTCTTCTGCAAGAACTCACCAAAAGGCTTTTCGAGAACGTATCCCTTATGCTCCGCACGGATAATCGAGCCTGCCGCACGCAAAAGCGCAATATCCGCAACTATTATCTGACGTGTTACTGAAAATTTATTTGCAAGTGTCGTAGCGCTTATAGGCGCATCTGCCTTATCCAACTCAGCGAGTATAAGGCTTCTTCTTTTTTCTCCGGTCATATTTACCTCCACAATCAAAGCGAATTCCTGTATTTACATATATTGTAACACAAAATAATCAATAAGTCAATACACATGTTTACATATTTTTGATTTTTTGTCGTTTTTTTGATTTTTTTAATTTTGCGTATCTCTTGACACGTCCCCCTTGTATGTGTTATAATATAATGATATTATGGGTAAGTGTGCCCGAAGGAGGTAAAAATGGTAGTTATCACCGACGTATTACCCCACAGCCGCGCCGAAAAGGCGGGAATTTTAAAGGGGGATACTCTCGTGTCCATAAACAAAAAGCAGATAAACGACGTTCTTGATTACCGTTTTTATCTTGCAAGCGACGATGTAACGCTTATCGTCGTAAGAGACGGCGCCTTTAAAAAATTCAGAATACTCAAATCCGAATACGACGACATCGGTCTTGATTTCAGCACTCCGCTGATGGATAAAAAGCAGTCCTGCCGAAATAAATGCGTATTCTGCTTTATCGATCAGCTCCCTAAAGGTATGCGCAAATCGCTCTATTTTAAGGACGACGACGCGCGCCTGTCTTTCCTGCACGGAAACTATATAACGCTTACCAATCTTGAGGAGAAGGACGTTCGAAGAATAATCGACATGCACATTTCTCCCATCAACGTATCGGTTCATACCACAAATCCCGAGCTTCGCGTCAAAATGATGAAGAACAAGCGTTCGGGAGAGGTACTGTCCTACCTCAAGCGCTTTGCAGATGCGGGGATAAAGCTCTGCTGTCAAATAGTACTTTGCAAGGGACTCAACGACAAAGATGAGCTTGACCGCACCATGTGCGACCTCGAAGCGCTCGCGCCCTCGGTTGAGAGTACCTCGATAGTTCCCGCGGGACTTACGCGCTTCCGCGACGGACTGTATCACCTGGAGCCCTTTACTCCCGAGGAGTGCGCGGCAGTTATCAAGCAGATAAACGACTTTGGCGATATGTGCAAGTACAAGCACGGCACGCGCCTGTTTTACCCCGCTGACGAGCTTTACATAAGCGCGGGGCTTCCCTTGCCTGACGACTCATTTTATGAGAGCTACTCGCAGATCGAAAACGGTGTCGGCATGCTGACGGACATGCGCGCATCGGTGCTCGCGGAGCTTGACGACGAAGAAAGATACGCTCCCTACAAGGGCATTCGCCGCGCGCTCTCCATCGCAACGGGATATGCCGCTTGCGACCATATAAAAGGTCTTGCGGATATTCTTTGCGATCGCTTTAAGGGGCTTTCGGTAAGCGTTTATCCCATAAAGAACGATTTCTTCGGTGAGCGCATAACCGTATCGGGCCTGCTGACGGGCAAGGATATTATAAGTCAGCTTAGCGGCAAGAAGCTTGGAGACGCGCTTCTTATACCGACCTCCTGCCTGCGAGCAGAGGGCGACGTGCTCCTTGACGACGTATCTCCCGACGAGATAGGAGAGGCGCTCGGAGTCGCCGTCACGCCCTGTGCCGCTGAGGCGGAAGATTTCATTTCAACAGTTCTCGGTATAAATCCCTGAAAAGAGGTGTATATAAAATGTCAAAACCTGTAATTGCCATAGTAGGCAGACCTAACGTAGGAAAAAGTACGCTTTTTAATAAGCTTATCGGTGAGCGCCGCTCTATCGTAGAGGACGTTCCCGGTGTTACGCGCGACCGTATTTACGGAGAGACCGAATGGGGCGGCCGCCGTCTTATAGTCATAGACACGGGCGGAATTGAGCCTAAGACCGACGATATAATTCTTCAGCAGATGCGCTTTCAGGCTCAGCTCGCAATAGACAACGCAGACGTTATTCTCTTTATGTGCGACGTCCGCTCAGGTCTTACCGCATCTGACAGAGATATTGCCGTCATGCTTCAAAAGAGCGGAAAGCCTATCATTCCCTGTATAAATAAGTGCGACAGCGTGGGTAACGTTCCTTATGAGTTTTATGAATTTTACGAGCTTGGCTTTGACTGTGAGCCTATTGCTCTCTCCTCTGTTCACGGAAGCGGAACGGGTGACATTCTCGACGAGGTCTTAAAGGCTCTGCCCGAGACCGATGAGGAGGACGAGGAGGACGACAGCATCAAGGTCGCCGTTATCGGTAAGCCTAACGCGGGAAAATCCTCCATAATCAACCGCATTATCGGGGAGAACAGACTTATCGTTTCAAACATTGCGGGAACGACGCGCGACGCGGTCGATACGCATATAGAAAACGAGCACGGTAAGTTTACCTTTATCGATACAGCAGGTATTCGCCGCTCGTCCAAGATAAACGACAAAATTGAAAAATACAGTGTGCTCCGCGCCCACATGGCAGTCGAGCGCGCGGACGTCTGCCTTATCATGATAGACGCGGGCACGGGAATTACCGAGCAGGACGAGAAGATCGCGGGAATCGCGCACGAGGCAGGCAAGGCTTGTATTATCGTCGTAAACAAGTGGGACAGCATTGAAAAGGACAACAGCACGGTAAATTCCTTTAATGAAAGAATAAGGACCGCGCTTGCATACATGCCCTACGCGCCCATAGTTTACGTTTCCGCGCTCACAGGTCAAAGAATAAGCACTCTGTTCGGACACATCACCTACGTTCACAATCAGGCAAATACCAGAATTTCCACGGGTATGCTCAACGAGGTGCTTGCAGAGGCGACCACGCGCGTTCAGCCTCCGTCCGACAAGGGCAAGCGCTTGAAGATATACTATATGACGCAGGCAAGCGTTGCGCCCCCCACCTTCGTGTTCTTCTGTAACAACGTAGAGCTTTTCCATTTCTCTTATCAAAGATATCTTGAAAACTGTCTAAGACAGACGTTCGGATTTTCGGGCACTCCCATAAGAATAGTGATCAAAATGAGGGGTGAATAATCCATGGGTGCGACAAAAGGTCTGATATTTGACTTCAACGGCACGCTTTTTTACGACACCGAGCTTCATCTTCGTGCGTTTGAGGATTGCTTTTCAAAATACGGCACTCCCGCACGCACAAGAGAATTTATGCTCAAAACTTTCTTTGGCAGAAGCAACGTGGATATTTTCAGAGGCTACTATATTCCCGACGCGTCGGACGAGCAGCTCGCTGAATTTGAGGAATACAAGGAAGGATTATATCAAAAGCTCATACTTAGAGAGCCGGAGCGCTACCGCATAGCAGACGACGTTTGCGAGATGCTTGATTTTCTCAAAGAGAGCGATATTCCCTACTGCATAGCAACAGGCTCGCCCAAGACAAACGTGGATTTTTATCTTACAGCTCTTGGACTTGACCGTTGGTTCTCTTACGACAATATAGTCTATTCGACGGGAGAGTTTCGCGGCAAGCCCGCGCCCGACATATTTCTCTTGGCGGCAGAGCGTTTGAGGTTATCGCCCGAGGAATGTGCAGTTTTTGAGGACGGAACGAGCGGTATTACAGCGGCAAAGGCGGCAAATATAGGAAAGATAGTTGCCGTTTGGGAGGAGAGCTACCCCTCTCCGCTTCGCGGCGGTCTTACCGTTGACGCATCTTACCATGATTTTGGGGAGTGGAAGAATATTTTTTCCTCTGTCCTTGGTCTGAAAATTTAACCTCATTTCCCCAAGACTCATATAAAGGAGTTAAAAAATGTTTGTAGATAACGTAAAAATTTATATTAAGGCAGGCGACGGCGGAAACGGCGCGATCGCCTTTCACAGAGAAAAGTACGTAGCACAGGGCGGTCCTGACGGCGGTGACGGCGGTCACGGCGGAAACGTAGTTTTTCGCATTGACGAGGGAACGAACACCCTGCTCGCTTTCCGTTACAAGCACAAATTTATTGCGGAGAACGGCGGAAACGGCAAAGGCAACAAGTTCCACGGTGCTACCGCACCCGATCTAGTAATAATGGTCCCCCCCGGAACTATTATAAGAGACACCGCGACGGGTAAGATCATTCACGACATGACCGAAAACGACGGTGCGGACTATATCTGCTGCAAGGGCGGCAGAGGCGGTTGGGGTAACAAGCACTTTGCAACCCCCACACGTCAGCTTCCCAACTTTGCAAAAAACGGCACAAAGGGCGAGGAGCGCGAGGTAACGCTTGAGCTTCGTATGCTCGCGGACGTAGGTCTTATAGGATATCCGAGCGTCGGAAAATCCTCTATCCTTTCCTCCATCAGCGCGGCAAAGCCCAAGATAGCCGACTACCACTTCACCACCCTCTCCCCCAATCTCGGCGTCGTTCGCACGGGCGGCGAGAGCGGATTTGTTGCCGCGGATATTCCCGGACTTATCGAGGGCGCTTCGGAGGGACTCGGTCTCGGACACGAATTTCTCCGTCACGTTGACAGATGCAGACTTCTTTTGCACGTTGTCGATATTTCCTGCTTTGAGGGCAGAGATCCCGTTGAAGATATAAAAATGATAAACACCGAGCTTAAGAAATACAGCGAGGAGCTCTCCCGCCGTCCGCAGATAATCGTTGCCAACAAGTGCGACTCTCTTGACCGCGAGTACGTTGACGTCGATGCATTTGAAAAATACGTCAAGGAGCTTGGATGTGAGCTTTTCTACGTTTCCGCCATAACCGGTGAGGGACTTGACGAGCTTATCAGCCGCTGTGCAAAGCTGCTTTCGGAGCTCCCCCCAATGCTCGTTTACGCGGAAGAATACTCTCCCGAGGACACTTATGTGGAGAAGTCCAGAGAAACCAAGATACGCCGCGAGAACGACACCTACTACGTCGAGGGCGATTGGCTCTACAACCTGCTCGGACAGATAAACTTCAGCGACTACGAGTCCATGAACTATCTGCAAAAGGTACTCAAAAACAGCGGTGTCTTCACCATGCTTGAGGAAAAGGGCTGTGGCGAGGGCGATACCGTTTGTATCTACGACCTTGAATTCGAATACGTTAAGTAATAAATATAAAAAGATAGGAGAACGTTATGAATATTTGGCATGATATTCCCCCCTCAGAAATTACTCCCGAGGATTTTACCGCTGTAATAGAGATCTCCAAGCACTCAAATTGCAAATACGAGCTTGACAAGCGCACGGGATTGCTCCGTCTTGACAGAGTCCTCTATACTGCGACTCACTATCCCGCAAACTACGGCTTTATACCCCGTACTTATGCTGACGACGGCGACCCTCTTGACGTTTTGGTGCTTTGCAGTGAGGCAATTCAGCCAATGACTCTTGTAAGAGTTTTCCCGATAGGCGCTATGCGAATGATAGACGGCGGCGCGCTTGACGATAAAATTATTGCCGTGCCGTTCTCAGATCCGTCATACAATAAAATTCACTCCATAGACGAGCTTCCTCGCCACATCTTCGATGAAATGATGCACTTCTTTACCGTATATAAGCAGCTTGAGCACAAGAAAACTGCGGTAAAGGAGCTTTTCACACGCGAAGAAGCACTCCGTATAATTTCGAGCAGCATACAGCAGTACGAAAAAGACTTCGGAAACAAATAAAATGAAGCCAAACTATCAGTTAATGCTTGACAAAACGCTCTCTGAGCTTGGGAAGAGCGGCGAACGCCCGACTCTTTTGCTCCACGCATGCTGCGCGCCCTGCTCAAGCTACGTTTTGGAGTATCTTTCAAAGTATTTTAAAATAACCCTCTTTTTCTACAACCCGAATATCTCTCCCGAGTCAGAATACAATACGCGCCTACGTGAGCTTGAACGCTTCTTGCGTGATGCGAAGCTCGACGGCAAGGTCGATATTCTCCCCTCAAAGTATGAGCCCGAGCGCTTTTTTGAGGCGGCACGTGGGCTTGAGGACGCTCCCGAGGGCGGCGAGAGATGCGAGAAGTGCTTTAATTTGCGCCTTGAAGAAGCTGCAAGCACCGCAAAGAACGGCGGATTTGACTATTTCACCACGACGCTTTCCATAAGCCCCCACAAGAACGCAGAGCTTTTGGCGAGGATAGGGGAAGAAATGTCAGAAAAATACGGAGTCAAATATCTGTATTCCGACTTTAAAAAGAAAGGCGGATATCTGCGCTCCTGCCGTCTTTCCGAGGAGTACGGTCTTTACCGCCAAGACTTTTGCGGCTGTGTATACTCAAAGCTCGAAGCAGAGCGAAGAAAAAGATAAATTTTTAACGAATACCTATTGATATATTCGTAAGTTTGTGTTATACTATTATTTGGTAAATTATTAGAAAGGTGGATATACTAAAATGACCTACAACAAAAAATCAGTTGAAGATATTGACGTTGCCGGCAAGCGCGTGCTTGTTCGCTGCGACTTCAACGTACCGCTCAAGGACGGTGTTATCACCTCCGACAAGAGAATCGTAGAGGCTCTCCCCACTATCAAGTATTTGCTTGAAAAGGGCGCAAAGGTAGTTCTCTGCTCTCACATGGGCAAGCCCCACAGCATCTTTACCGAGGGATTTGGTCTTACCAAGAAGGAAAAGCAGAAGGTTGCCGCTCTCCCCGAGTCCGAGCAGCCTGCCGCTACCGCTGAGCTTCTCAAGAAGGCTCTTGACGACAAGAAGAAGTTCACTCTTAAGCCCGTTGCTGACAGACTTAACGAGCTTCTCGGCGGCAAGGTTACGTTCGCTGAGGATATAATCGGCGAGGACGCAAAGGCAAAGGTTGCTGCTCTCAAGGCAGGCGAGGCTGTTCTTATTGAGAACGTTCGCTTCGATGCAAGAGAGACCAAGAACGGCGCTGACTTCGCAAAGGCTCTCTCCGAGTACGGCGATATTTTCGTAAACGACGCGTTCGGCTCTGCTCACAGAGCTCACGCTTCTACCGCAGGTGTTGCTGATTACCTCCCTGCTGTTTGCGGATACCTCATTCAGAAGGAAATTTCCGTTATGGGTAAGGCTCTTGCTGATCCCGCTCGTCCCTTCGTTGCTATTCTCGGCGGCGCTAAGGTTTCCGACAAGATCGGTGTTATCAACAACCTCATCGAAAAGGTTGATACCCTCATCATCGGCGGCGGTATGGCTTACACCTTTTTCAAGGCTGCAGGCAACAGCATCGGAACCTCTCTTTGCGAGGACGACAAGCTTGACCTTGCAAACGAAATGGTTGCAAAGGCAAAGGCTAAGGGCGTAAACTTCATGCTCCCCGTTGACAACGTTATCGGACGTGAGTATGACGAAAACACCGATCACCAGATAGTTGATTCTACTGACATGCCCGAAAACTGGATGGGACTTGACATCGGTCCCAAGACCCGCGAGCTCTTCGCAAGCGCTATCAAGGGCGCAGGCACCGTTGTTTGGAACGGACCTATGGGTGTTTCTGAGTGGAAGAACTTCGCTGCAGGCACTGAGGCAGTTGCTGACGCAGTTGCTGAAAGCGGCGCTATCTCCATTATCGGCGGCGGTGACTCCGCAGCTGCAGTTGAAAAGCTCGGATACGCTTCCAAGATGACTCACATCTCTACTGGTGGCGGAGCTTCTCTTGAATTCCTCGAGGGTAAGGAGCTTCCCGGTATAGCTTGCCTTCAGGACAAGTAATCACTTTAAGGAGAACGAAAAATGAATCCCGCAAAAAGAAGAACAGTTATCGCAGGCAACTGGAAGATGAACTTCACGCCTGACGAAGCAACCGCTTTTATAAATGAGATCAAGCCCATGGTTGCGGGCAAGGACAAGTGCGACGTTATCTTCTGCGCACCCTACGTAACCATCGCTGCCGCTATGAAGGCTGCAGAGGGCTCTAACATCAAGATCGGTGCTGAGAACGTTCACTACGAGGAAAAGGGCGCTTACACGGGCGAGGTTTCCGCAAAGATGCTTAAGGCTATCGGAGTTGAGTACGTTATCATCGGTCACAGCGAGAGAAGACAGTACTTCGGCGAGACCGACACTACTGTCAACCTCCGCACCAAGGCTGCTCTTGCCGCAGGCATGAAGGTTATTCTCTGCCTCGGTGAGGTTAAGGAGCAAAGACTTGCAGGCATTACCAACGAGGTAGTTGCTATGCAGACCAAGCTCGACCTTGCTGACGTTGATGCTGAGGCGCTCAAGAACGTTATCATCGCTTACGAGCCCGTTTGGGCTATCGGTACTGGACTTACCGCAACTCCCGAGCAGGCAGAGGAGACCTGCGGAGAGATCCGTAAGGTACTCGCTGACATGTACGGCGCAGACGTTGCAGAGACCGTTACCATTCAGTACGGCGGTTCTATGAACGACGCAAACGCAGCAGAGCTTCTCGCAAAGCCCAACGTTGACGGCGGTCTTATCGGCGGAGCTTCTCTTGTAGCTTCCAAGTTCACCGCTATCGTTGATGCGGCACAGTAACATACTTTTCTTTTAAAAAAGAAAAGTATGCAAAAGAAAACTTCATAACTCGTTTTGCTTAGTTTTCTTATGTCAGTTTTTTGAACAATAAAAAGATATTATTTCCCTACTTTTCTGTAAAAAGAAAAGTAGGGAAAATATTGACAATACGCATTAGATATGTTATAATATGTAACGTTGTAAATATTGGGATGTCGCCAAGCGGTAAGGCACCAGACTTTGACTCTGGCACTCGTCGGTTCAAATCCGGCCATCCCAGCCAGAAAAAAGCAAGTCGAGAGACTTGCTTTTTTCTATCCAATCCGAAGGATTGGTATGTAATCACGACACAGTCGTGTATGTAATCGCCGCAGGTGTATGGCATCACGCGATAGCGTGCATTTCTCCTTCGGATTGACGCCATACATCACTTCGTGATGATTCCATACCGCAACAAGTTGCGGATTCCATACAAGGCTACGCCTTGATTTTATTTGCGTTCCGCAAATGCGTCGGTGCACATTCGCCGACAAAGTCGTCTGGGAGCTTGCTCACAAGCGACTGGGCGTGCGAATCACGGAGCGTAGCGGAGTTACCGGCCGTTTCAGAAAAAAGCAAGTCGAGAGACTTGCTTTTTTCTATCCAATCCGAAGGATTGGTATGTAATCACGACGCAGTCGTGTATGTAATCGCCGCAGGTGTATGGCATCACGCGATAGCGTGCATTTCTCCTTCGGATTGACGCCATACATCACTTCGTGATGATTCCATACCGCAACAAGTTGCGGATTCCATACAAGGCTACGCCTTGATTTTATTTGCGTTCCGCAAATGCGTCGGTGCACATTCGCCGACAAAGTCGTCTGGGAGCTTGCTCACAAGCGACTGGGCGTGCGAATCACGGAGCGTAGCGGAGTTACCGGCCACCGTCAAAAAATCTTAATATAATTTCCAAATTTTTTCCTAAAACCCCTTGACAACTCGGGGGAGTTCGTGTATAATATACTGCGGTTAGCATATGCTAACTCAATTTACCATTCTATAGGAGGTACTAAGTGAAAACGTTAAGAGACGCAAAAATAGGCAAGCCGGTAACGGTCGTAAAGCTTCACGGCGAGGGTGCACTGAAGCGCCGCATTATGGACATGGGAATTACAAAGGGCGTTACCGTTACCATTCGCAAGGTAGCACCTCTCGGCGATCCGCTTGAATTGACGGTTCGTGGCTACGAGCTTTCCCTGCGCAAGGCTGACGCGGAAATGATAGAGATAGAATAAAATAGTATAAAACAGCATAAAATCAACGCTTTTGGGGGCAAGCCCCAAAAATTTAAGCATATCGGTTAGCAGAGACTAACCAAACATGAAAGGAAACGACAAATGGAGTCAAGCAACATAAGAATCGCCCTTGCGGGCAACCCCAACTGCGGTAAGACCACCCTTTTCAATGCGCTTACGGGCTCAAATCAGTTCGTAGGAAACTGGCCCGGCGTTACAGTTGAAAAAAAGGAAGGAAATCTAAAAAAACGTGAGGGCGTTATCATAACCGATCTTCCCGGCATATATTCCCTCTCTCCCTACACTCTTGAGGAGGTAGTCGCGAGAAATTATCTCGTGGGAGAGCGCCCCGACGCGATACTTAACATAGTTGACGGCACTAATCTCGAGAGAAACCTCTATCTCACGACTCAGCTCGCAGAGCTTGGTATACCCGTTGTGGTTGCCATAAACATGATAGACGTTATCCGCAAAAGAGGCGACACGATAGATATTGACAGACTCTCACGCAAGCTCGGCTGCCGTATCGTAGAGATCTCCGCGCTCAAGGGCACGGGAATAACGGAAGCCGCAGAGGCGGCTATCGAGGCAGCAAAGGAAAAGAAGCTTGCCCCAATTCACCGCTTTTCTGGCTCGGTCGAGCATGCGATCGCCCATATTGAGGAAGCAACGGTACACGGATTGCCTCAGACTCAGCAAAGATTTTACGCAATAAAAATATTCGAGCGCGACCAAAAGGTAATTGAAGCCTTGGGCATTTCCCCCGAGGTCATAGCGCACATTGAAAACGACATAAGGACCGCCGAGCGCGAGCTTGACGACGACGCCGAGAGCATTATCACAAACGAGCGCTACAACTGCGTTGAGAGAATACTCGCGGGCAACTATAAGAGAAAGAACGCAGGCAAGCTATCAACGTCTGATAAAATTGACAGAATTCTTACCAACAAATGGCTCGGACTCCCCATTTTCGCGCTCATCATGTTCCTTGTTTATTACATATCCGTAACGACCGTCGGCACTTGGGCAACGGACTTTACCAACGACGGACTTTTCGGCGAGGGCTTTGAGATATTTGGAAAGTGGATCCCCGGTATCCCCGTTCTTGCGGAGTGGGGACTTGACGCCATTGGCTGTGTAGGTTGGCTCAAGAGCCTTCTCATTGACGGAATTATCGGCGGTGTCGGCGCGGTGCTTGGATTTGTTCCCCAGCTTTTCGTGCTGTTTATCTTCCTTGCTTTCCTTGAAGCGTGCGGATATATGGCGCGTATTGCGTTCGTGCTTGACCGCATTTTCAGAAAATTCGGTCTTTCAGGCAAGTCCTTTATCCCCATGCTTATAGGTACGGGGTGCAGCGTTCCCGGTATAATGGCGTCGCGGACGATCGAAAACGAGAGCGACAGAAAAATGACCGTTATCACCACGAGCTTTATTCCCTGCGGCGCAAAGCTTCCCGTTATCGCTATGATTGCGAGCGCGCTGTTTGGTGGCCCCTATAAGGGCTGGTGGCTGGCACCTCTGTGCTACTTTATCGGTATTGTTTCGGTCATAATTTCGGGTATAATTTTAAAGAAGACAAAGATCTTCCGCGGCGAGTCCGCTCCCTTCGTTATGGAGCTTCCCTCCTACCATATGCCTACCTTTGCGAACGTTATGCGTTCCACCTGGGAGCGCAGCTGGTCGTTCATTAAAAAGGCAGGAACGGTTATACTTCTCTCAACCATTATTATCTGGTTAGGCTCGACCGTAGGCGTTGCCGACGGCAGCTTCGGAATTTATCTCGAAGCGCCCGAGAACTTTACTTCCCTGCTTGATTACCTTGGCATGGCTATAAGCTGGATTTTCGCTCCCCTTGGATTTGCCGAGCCTACGGCGGCTGTCGCTACACTCATGGGACTTATCGCAAAAGAGGAGATCGTTGCGGTGTTTGGTGTTACTGAATTTGCAGGACTCGGCAAGCTTGCAGGGCTTTCATTCCTGCTCTTTAACCTGCTCTGCGCTCCCTGCTTCGCGGCTATGGGCGCTATAAAGCGTGAAATGAACAGCGCAAAATGGACGGCGTTCGCTATATCCTATCAGTGCTTATATGCATATATCGTTTCCTTTATCGTATACCAGCTCGGTACGCTTATCTACGCGCTTTACTCACAGAGCGCAGTGATCGGCGCATGGAATATAGTCGGCGCATCTGTCGCGCTCATTCTCGTAGGTCTTGCCGTATATCTTCTCGTCAAGCCCGACTCCAACAAAAGAGCGGCTAAAAAATAACTTTTAAGCGAGGTATCGGTATGAAAGAAATAATTTCCTCCGCTGTAATTTTATCGCTGCTCGGCGGAATAGTCGCACTTATCGTGCGCGGCATCATAAAAAACAAAAAGAGCGGCAAGTCAGGCTGCGGCTGCGGTTGCAGCGGCTGTGCCATGAACGGCGCTTGCCCGTCATCAAAGCAAAACGATAAATGATTTATCGTTTTGCAGATAAAAAAGGGCTGAGTCATTTAGATGCAGAAGTCGTGATTTGGTTCTCGTCGGCGTACAGGCGTACGCCAGAGAGCCAAAGCGCGGCTAAAAATCACACATAAAAATTGAAATTTGAGAGATCTATCTCGAAAATTTCTACACAAAAAACCGCTTTCACTATCGTTATTCGATAGCAAAGCGGCTTTTTATTAGTTTATTTACGTGTGATTTTGTTCTGCGCTAAATGACATTACTATCAGTCAGTAACGTAAGGCAGAAGCGCAACCTGTCTTGCACGCTTGATCGCGGTGTTAAGCTCGCGCTGGTGCTTGGAGCAGGTTCCGGAAATTCTTCTGGGAAGAATCTTTCCACGCTCACTGATGAACTTTCTGAGCTTTGCAGAATCCTTGTAGTCAATGAAGTCTACCTTATCTGCACAGAAAATGCAAACCTTTTTTCTTCTGCGCACCATAGGTCTGGGCGCACGAACGGTTGCTTCGGTTTTATTCGTATCCATGATTGAATCCTCCTGTTAAATTTTGTTGATGTGTCAACTCAGAACGGCAGATCGTCGTCTGTGTTGTGCTCCTCAAAGTTAGGCGCTGCGCCTGCATTTGAAGAATAGGACGGAGCAGTTCCGTATGCGTCAGTATTATAGGACTGACCTGCGCCGCTGTCGCTGTTGCGCGACTCAACGAACATAGCTTCTTCTGCTACGACCTCGGTGGCATATCTCTTGTTACCGCTATTGTCGTTCCACGTTCTGGTCTGAATGCTTCCGGAAACGCAGATGGCAGAGCCTTTTCTGAAATACTTTGAAATAAATTCAGCAGTCTGTCTCCATGCAACGACGTTGATAAAATCAGCCTGTCTCTCTCCCTGCTCGCTGTTCTTAGACACGTAGCTGCGATTTACAGCAACGGTAAAGCTCAACACGGAAACACCCGACGGTGTCTGCTTAAGCTCGGGATCGGCAGTCATTCTGCCTGCAAGCACGACCTTATTCAAATTAAGTGACATAAGATCTCCTCCTCCAACCGTAATTATTCAGCGTCAGTAGCTTCAGCCTCAGCGACAGCCTCGGTAGCTTCTTCTGCTGCTGCGAGCTTTGCTGCCTTCTTCTCGGCTGCATCGTAATCGAGCTTAACAATCATCGAACGCATAATGCTTTCATCGATGTTGAAAAGACGATCCATCTCGCTGGGGAACTCGGGCGCGGACTTAAAGGTTACTACTACGTAGTATCCCTCGGGCATATCGTTGATCGGATATGCAAGACGGCGCTTGCCCCACTTTGCCACGTCTACGACCTCAGCGTTAGCCTCAACCAAAGACATGAACTTGTTCACGGTTGCGTTAGTAGCGTCGTCTCCGACAGTTACATCAACAATGAACAGGCACTCGTAAGAATTGATTACCTTTTCCATTTTTTACCTCCCTATGGACTTAATGACCGCAAGCATGAGTAAGAATTTACCTGCGGTAAGGAGACGGAATTTTTCGCAAAACTCCGTACCGAATAAAGATTATACCATATATTAGTATGTTTGTCAACACTTTTTAGCAAAAAAGAGAGAACGGATCAAAAAAACGATCTGTTCCCTCTTTGATTTATATATCAAGCATACGTCAAACGAACCATACGTCCTTTTTATCAAGCGAGAACGAGCGTCCCTCAAGATAGGAGAGGCTGTTCTTCTCGTCTGTTTTCGGAAACTCCAAGCGGTAGGCGTAAAGCGCCTGATATTTAAAGCCTCGACGGCGGTCGTCCTTGTTTATTCCGTACTTTCCGTCACCTACGAGCGGACAGCCTATATGCGACATGTGCGCTCTTATCTGGTGCGTGCGTCCCGTGTAAAGGTCGATTTCAAGTAAGCTCTCGTCGCCTCGGCGCTCAAGCACTCTGTATCCCGTAACGATCTCCTTTGAGCCACCGAACGGCACGTCACGAACCTCTACGGTGTTGTCCTTACTATTCTTTCGCAGATGCGCGCGGAGAATGTCGCTTTTTTTAGGCGGCGCGCCGTGAACCAAGCAAAGATAATGCTTGCGGACCTCTCCCGCCTTAATTTTGGCGTTCATATCGCGAAGCGCCGCCGCATTCTTTGCGGCAATAACTATACCGCCCGTGTTTCTGTCGATCCTGTTACAAAGCGCGGGGGCAAACGACTGCTCCCCATCGGGATCGTACTCACCCTTTGATAGAAGATACGCCTGAACGTGCATAATAAGCGTGTTCTCACCGCCGTCCTTGTCCTCGTGAACGAGCACACCCGGGCGCTTATTGAGAAGCATTATATTTGCGTCCTCGTATACTATCTCAAGCTTTGGGGTAATACGCGAGAGCGCGCCGCTGTCCTTTTCGGGAGCGTCAAAAAACTCGTCGCGAATAAAGAGCTGTACCTCGTCGCCCTCGCGCAGCACGTAGCTTTGCTCCGTGCGTTTACGGTTGACCTTTATTTTCTTTGTCCTTATGCTTTTATACATCATCGACATAGGAAGCCCCTTGACCGCCTTTGAAAGGAACTTGTCAAGTCTTTGTCCTGCGTCGTTCGCGCCAATATGTAATATTTTCATACCAAATCCCCACTATAAAAACTACCCACATTATATATTATTTTTCACTTTTTTTCAAGAGATTTCTAAATAAATTTAAATTTCTTGCAATTATATTTACAAAATTCTGTTTTCGTGATAAAATAGTATATATACTTTTTTGGAGTGTAATATGGCATATAAGAATAAGACCGTGGGCATATATACCCTCGGCTGTAAGGTAAATCAATATGAGTCGGAGGCTATCGCCGAGGAACTCTGCCGCCGCGGCTTTACCGCCGTCAGCACCTTGGGAGTCCACGACGCTTACGTAATAAACACCTGCACCGTGACTGCCGAGTCCGACAGAAAGGCGCGTCAGCTTATCCGCAGAGTTATCGGCAAAAACCCCAATGCTCCCGTGGTGGTAACCGGCTGTATGGCTCAGATCTCCGCTGACGAGGTTGCCGCTATCGAGGGCGTTGACGCGGTGGTAGGAAACACAAACAAAACGGCATGCGCCGATATAGTAGAGCGCCTACTTGCGAGCAAAAAGAACGCAAAGCCCGAAATTTACGTAGAGGATATTAAAAGCAGCCCCTTTGAGAAAATGAGCATTGAGCGTTTTGATCGCACGCGCGCTTACGTCAAGATCGAGGACGGCTGTGAGAGCCGCTGTACCTACTGCATAATTCCCGACGCGCGCGGAAGTATCCGCTCAAAGCCCGTCGAGGACGTAATAAGTGAGGTAACCGCTCTTACACAGGGCGGTTGTCGCGAGATAGTGCTGACGGGTATTGAGACAGGCTCATACGGCAAGGACCTCGGCGGAGTTGACCTTGCGGATCTGCTTTGCCGAATAGACAAAATCGAGGGTATAGGCAGGGTGCGTCTCGGCTCGCTCGACCCCTCACTCATAAAAGAGGATTTCGTCAAGAGAATTGCAGATCTTTGCAGTCTTGCTCCCCATTTCCACCTCTCGTTGCAAAGCGGAAGCAGTCGAATACTCGCCCTTATGAAGCGCAAATACAACGCGCGTCAGGCTATGGCAGCTATCGAGCTTTTGCGTAGGTACATACCGAACGTAAAGTTCACAACGGATATTATCGTAGGCTTTCCGCAGGAAAGTGAGGAGGATTTTCTCGAAACCGTAGAGTTTGTTAAGAATGCAGGCTTCCTTATGGCGCACGTTTTCCCCTATTCAAAGCGCAAGGGCACACACGCCGCATCAATGTCGGGGCAAATACCAAAGGACGAAAAAAGCCGCAGACTTCATATACTCTCGGATATAGAGGCGGACGTTCGGCGCGGTATACTTGAGCGCGAAATTGAGAGCGGCAAGGTAAAAGAGGTGCTTTTTGAAACCTTTTCGGACGGGGTTGCCGTCGGACACACCGCCGACTTTTTGGAGGTGCACGTACCCTCCCCCTGCGCCCTGCACGCAAAATCTCTCCCCGTGCGCTTCTTATCGACAGACGGAAGCATTTTATTCGGGGAAATAGTTTGATTTTAAGCCAAAAAACTTACAAACACCGCAAAAATCCTTGCTTTTTCGGCATAAAAAAATAATAGCAAAAATTTTCAAAAAAACTATTGCATTTTTTTTCGAGTTATGGTATAATATTAAACGTTCTATGGATAAATCAAGAAAGTTACACGTGTTAAAGCACGTTGAGGAGGTGTCAAAATGGCAAAGTGCAGTATTTGCGGAAAAGGAGTTGTTTTCGGTCAGGCCGTATCACACTCGCATCGCAAGACCAACAGAACCTGGAAGCCTAACATCCGCAAGGTAAAAGCAATTGTTGACGGTACGCCTAAGACCGTTGCCGTTTGCTCCCGTTGCCTTCGTTCGGGTAAGGTAAACAGAGCGTGAGTTTTTAACAGTCACGAATAGAAAAGCAGACTTGTCCCATTCGCAAAAGCGATGGATGCGTGGTCTGCTTTTTTGTTTTATAACAAAAAGAACACCGTAGCTAAAAAGGGTTAAGCGATGAGCAAATAAAGTAGAATTACGTATCTAAGCAATAGCAAAAATGGAAATCAATTGGTGACAAAAAACAAAAAAGTACAAATCAAAAATTATATCCAAGGCCGTTGTAACAATAAGCCTTCCCCAGTGGGGGAAGGTGGCATTGACGAGCCGCGTGCGAGTCAATGACGGATGAGGTGTTGAAAAATGAATTGAATATAAGACACCTCATCCGTCACTCGCAAAGCTCGTGACACCTTCCCCCGCTGGGGAAGGCTCCCGCTGACATAGCTTTCTGCTGATAATTGAAATTTTCTTGCTTTTCTGCCGTATTTAATTTTATTGACAAACTCTGCGATTTTTGTTATAATTTTTCTAAGGGGCTCTGTACCTTGTGACTAAAATGATTTCAAAAAAAGGAGGACAGCCGTGACAATTGCAGTTGCAGATTGCCGCATAACGCACGACATTGAAAACGCGCTTTACGGATATGCGGACAAGATCATAAAGCTACCTCCCTACTCGGCGCTCGCCGAGCCCGTCGCCTCACACCCCGATATGCTTTTGTGGCGCGTCGGACGTAAGATAGTCACGTACGGGGCTTATGCAGAAATTGCAAAGGACGAGCTTTCATCTCTCCTTGCGCTCGGCTTTGAGCTTGTGACAGAGAGCGCACTCCCGAGTGCGAGCTATCCCGATGACGTGCGGCTTAACTGCGCCACGGTGGGCAAGCACGCGATCGCAAATCTTAAATATACCTCAGAGCACGTAAGAAAAAGCGGTCTTACGCTTTTGCACGTGAATCAAGGATATACAAAATGCTCGACGGTAGTAGTCAGCGACAACGCCATTATAACGTCCGATCCCTCTGTTTTCGACACCGCCATGCGTGAGGGCATCGATGCGCTGAAAATAAGCGAGGGGCACGTAAGGCTTGACGGCTACGGCACGGGATTTATCGGCGGCGCGAGCGGCGTGACGGACGTAGCCGTCCTCTTTACGGGCGATCTCTCATCGCACCCCGATGCAGAAAAAATAGAAGAATTTTGCGCGCGTCACGGAAAACGCGCCGTTTCCCTCTCCTCGCCACCGCTTTACGACTACGGAACGATATTTTTCTTTAATTAAGACACAACCGCAAATAAAGGCTCTCTCTTTATAAGCCTTCCCCAGCGGGGGAAGGTGGCATTGACGAGCCGCTTGTGCGAGTCAATGACGGATGAGGTGTCATATGCTTAATAAAACTACTCATCCACCGCTAACGCGGTCCCTCTTCCCTCACAAGGGAAGGCTAATGTTTACTTTTGCTTTAGTTGGTCATTTAAGACACAAGTAATATTAATATTTCATATAAAAATCAAACTGAAAGGAGTAGCCCATGCAAAAAATATTAAAACGCCCCCTTGCGCTTTTGCTATGCGCGCTCCTTATGCTCCCCCTTTATTCCTGCACGGGGCGACAAAAGAAATATTCCGAGTCCTATTTTGGGTATTTTGATTCGTTCGCAGAGTTTACCGTCTACACTGACTCAAAGGAAGACTTTCTCCGTTACAGCGAGATAGTCGAGCAAGAGCTAAAAAAATATCACGAGCTGCTTGACGCATACAACGAATACGGAAACACGGTAAACATATATACTCTCAACGAGCGCGCCGCGCATGAGCCCGTCGCCCTCACTGCCGAGCTTTTTGACTTTCTTTTAAAATCAAAGGAAATGCATGAGCTGACCTCGGGATACACGTCCATAACTCTCGGAGCGCTGACGCGCGTATGGAAAGACGCCATAAAGGCAGAAGCCGTGCCGAGTGAGGACGTGCTTTTGGCTGCCGCAGAGCATACGGATATTGACGACCTCATATTAGACGAGGAGTCCCATACCGTCCGCTTTAGAGACGAAAAATTAAAGCTTGACGCAGGCGCGCTCGGCAAGGGATATGCCGCTGACCGCATCGCAAAGACTCTCGTGGCAAATGGGTGCGATGCCTTTTTGTTAAACCTCGGCGGCACGCTTGCCGCACGCGGCAAAAAGCCCGACGACACGCCGTGGCAGGCAGGGATACAAGCGCCCGACGGCAGCGAGCTTGACGGCATATCGATAGATCTCTCCCGCTTTGGAAACAAAACAAACGTCCTTTCAACAAGCGGCTCTTATCACCGTGGCTTTCGGCACGGTGGCGTTCTCTATCACCATATAATAGATCCCTTTACGTTAATGCCCGAAAACAGCTTTACGTCAGTCAGCGTAAATTGCGACTCCGCCACAGTAGCGGACGCGCTCTCAACAGCGCTCTTTTCCATGCCGCTTGACGAGGGACAAGCCCTTGTTGAGTCTTTGGAAAACACCGATGCCGTTTGGCTCTTAGCGGACGGAAGCGTAATAAAAAGCAGCAATTAAAAGTAAAATCAAGCCGCAAAAGGAGGAAAAATGAAGAAAAAGGACATAATTCTCTTTGTATGTATACTCGTTTTTTCTCTCGTTGCCTTTTTTACTCTGTGGCTTGTCTTAACACCGCACGGCGACGTCGCCGTGGTCAGCGTTGACGGTGAGGAATACGCAAGACTTCCCCTCAGAGAGGACACCGAGCTTTTGGTATCGACCGAATACGGAGAAAATCTCGTCGTCGTAAGGGACGGAGCGGTGTATATCAGCGAGGCGGACTGCCCCGATAAGGTATGCGTCAAGACGGGCAAGGCTAACGCCATGAAAAGCGTCGTCTGCGCACCGCACAGGCTTACCGTAACGGTGGAAACGGAGGCGGCAAAATGAAAAATAAGGATACGGCAAAGCAGATCGCGCTTTGGGGACTTCTTATCGCGCTCGGGCTTGTGTTCGGTTACGTCGAGCACCTCGTTCCCCTGCCTATCGGAGTTTACGGCATAAAGCTCGGTCTTTCAAATCTCGTCACGCTCGTCGCGCTCTGCACGCTTGGCACGCATACGGCAATTTATATAAATCTCATGAGAATATTCCTCTCGTCGCTGCTGTTCGGCTCTCCCGTGTCGCTTGCGTACAGTCTTGCGGGCGGACTTGCCTCTCTTATAATAATGATCATAGCCAAAAAGCTCTGGAAGTTCGGAACGGTTGGCGTAAGCGTTCTCGGAGGTGTTACGCACAATCTCGCGCAGCTCGCGGTGGCAATATTCATGGTGGACAGCTTAAAAATAGCGTTTTACCTGCCCGTTCTGCTTGCCGCAGGCGCACTTACGGGATTTATCATAGGCACGTGCTCTCTACCGATAATAAAAATAATAATAAAACGGCAAAAGCCTGTATAAAAAATATCCCCGATCGGGGATATTTTTTATTTTTATAATATCAAAATATTATTGACAAAAATCGACTCGGGGAGTATAATGTATCTATCAATACTTATTGTATAAGTAGCAAAAAGGCAGGGCTGTATAATGAATTTTTTAGAGGAACGCATTTTAAAAGACGGGCTTGTTAAAGAGGGCAACGTGCTCAAGGTAGACACCTTTCTCAACCACCAGATGGACGTCGAGCTTCTCGACGAGATCGGCAAGGAGTTTTACAGACGCTTTTCGGACCTTGAGATCACAAAGGTTCTGACTATTGAGGCATCGGGTATAGCTATTGCCTACTCCGTCGCACGCTGCTTCGGAGTGCCTATGGTATTTGCAAAAAAAGCAAAGAGCGTTAACATCGACGGAGATATGTATACCGCAGAGGTCGAGTCCTTTACGCACAAAAACAAAAATCAGGTGATCGTTTCCAAAAAGGTCCTCTCCTCGGACGATAAGATACTTATAGTTGACGATTTTCTGGCAAACGGCTGCGCGCTCCAAGGACTTATTTCCATTGCCGAGGCGGCAGGCGCGAGTGTTGAAGGAATCGGTATCGCGATAGAAAAGGGCTTCCAGTACGGCGGCAGAAGCATAAGAAATCTCGGCTACCGTCTCGAATCTCTTGCTATCGTTGAATCCATGGACGCAAGCACGCATACGGTCGTCTTCCGCGAGCAAAACTAAGACACACGCCTTTCACCGAGCGTTAATGTCAATATTACACAATAATATATTGTATATATTATTTTTTAGCAAAATCTTGACAAAAGCGACCGAAAGTGATATAATTCTAATGTGAGTATATAGATGTATGGCTTGACAGCGCCAAGTATGCTCATATCGTGGGTGTTATATCCCGCTTTCTTCTGTTTTATAAGGCTTGTCCTTGTAAATAAATATTTATATTTTTTAGGAGGAATCTCTTCATGTCCAAGAAAATTTTGTCCATGGCTCTCGTTATCGTAATGCTGTGCGGTGCTTTGTTTACGTTCAGCTCATGCGATCTGTTCAAAAAGAACGACGACGGCATCAAAGCTGCGCTTATCTGCTTGCACGGCGACAGCTCCACCTACGACAAGAACTTTATCGACGCATTCAAGACGGCTTGCGCTAATAAGGGTCTTACCGAGGACGACTACACCATCATTACCGACATTCCCGAGGGCACTGAGTGCTACAACAAGGCTGCTGACTTCGCTGACAACGGCTATGACGTTATCTTCGCTGACTCCTTCGGTCACGAAGCTTATATGATCCAGGCAGCACAGGAATTCCCCGACGTACAGTTCTGCCACGCAACGGGTACCAGAGCTCACACCGAGGGACTTGACAACTACCAGAACGCATTTGCTTCCATTTACCAGGGCAGATACCTCGCAGGTGTTGCTGCAGGTCTTAAGCTCGTTGAGCTTTACGGCGACGCTGAGGGTAAGGTTTCCGACGCAAACGCAAAGATCGGTTACGTTGGCGCACACCCCTATGCAGAGGTCGTTTCCGGATACACCTCCTTCTTCCTCGGCGTTAAGAGCGTAGTTGCTAACGCTACAATGGAAGTTCGTTACACCGGCTCTTGGTACGACGAGACTGCTGAAAAGACCACTGCTGAGGCATTGATCTCTGCAGGCTGCAAGCTCATTTCCCAGCATGCTGACTCCATGGGTGCTCCCACTGCATGTGAGAACGCAAACATTCCCAACGTTTCTTACAACGGCGCGACCGGCAAGAACACCTTCGTAGTAGCTTCCAGAATCGACTGGGTTCCCTACTTCGAGTATATGCTTGACTGCGTTATCAACGGCAAGGATATCGCCGATGACTGGACAGGTACTCTCGCTAACGGTGCAGTAAAGGTTACCGCTGTCGGAAACGCAGCTGCACCCGGAACTCAGGCTAAGCTTGACGAGGTTGCAAAGAAGCTCAACGACGGTTCTCTTAAGGTATTTGACTGCTCCACCTTTACCGTAAAGGGTGAGCACCTCACCGAGTACCTTGCAGACGTTGACGACGCAGGCGACTTTGTTCCCGAGACCAACGTTATTAAGACCGAGAACGGCGTTACCTTCTTTGACGAAAGCTACTTCCGTTCCGCTCCTTACTTCGATGTACGCATTGACGGCATCACCGAGGTATCAACCGAGGCTGCTGAATAATTTATACTTCCCGTGATCACGCAAGACTTGCGGTGATCTTATCGTAAAGGCATAGGGTTGTCGTTTTTGCGGCAACCCTATGTGCAATAAATCCCCCCTATGTATCCCCCATTTTATACCCTAAAATAAAGGAGAAAATTTGTGGAAAAGCAGACAGTTGTAGAGCTTCGCGGCATTACAAAGCGTTTTGGCGCAAGCATAATCGCTAACAACAACGTTTCCATGGACGTTAAAAAAGGTGAGATCCTTTCCGTTCTCGGAGAGAACGGTTGCGGAAAGACCACCCTTATGAACATGCTGGCAGGCATCTATTACCCCGACGAGGGAACTATCCTTATCAACGGCGAGGAGGCTAATATACGCTCCCCGAAGGATGCCTTCCGTTACAATATAGGTATGATACATCAGCACTTTAAGCTGATAGACGTATTCACCGCCGCAGAAAACATCGTCATTGGTACGGACAGCGGCAAAAAATATGATATAAAATTGGCAAAAACGCGTATTTGCGCTATGAGCGAAAAATACGGATTTAATATAGACTTGGATAAAAAGGTTTATAGAATGTCGGTGTCTGAAAAGCAAACGGTAGAGATCGTCAAGGCTCTTTACCGCGGCGCTGACGTTCTTATTCTGGACGAGCCCACCGCGGTGCTGACTCCCCAGGAGATAGACCGTCTTTTTGACGTGCTTCGCGCTATGCGCGCGGACGGCAAGTCAGTCATAATCATAACCCACAAGCTCAACGAGGTCATGGAAATATCCGACCGCGTTACAGTTCTTCGCAAGGGACAGCACGTAAAGACCGTCAACACAAGCGAAACGAACGAAAAAGAGCTTGCTGACATGATGGTCGGTCAAAAGATCACACTTAACATAGACCGTCCGATGCCCGAGGACGCGCAGCTTCGTCTTGCGATAAACGATCTTTCGCTCAAGGGAGTCGAGGGCAACCTCGTTCTTGATAACGTAAGCTTTTCGGCATACAGCGGCGAGATACTCGGAATTGCGGGTATTGCGGGAAGCGGTCAGCGCGAGCTTCTTGAATCCATCGCGGGACTTCACCACCTGCAAAGCGGAAGCGTTACGTATTATAATCCCAAAAAGGACAAGCCGATAACATTCTATCATAAGACGTTTGCGCGTGTTATGGAGCTGGCAAATGAGGGTATGCTCCGATATGCCGACGGCAGAGATTTTACGGGCAAGGACGAAAACGGCAAGCCTCTGTCTAAAAGAACTATTCGCGCACTTGTCGAGGCGGGCGAGATCTTTTTTAAGGAAGACGAGGTCATTAATCTTCGTGAAAAAACGCCCTTGCAGATCCGTGAGCTTGGCGTGCGCTTCTCCTTCGTTCCCGAGGACCGTCTCGGCATGGGACTTGTCGGCAACATGGACATTATCGACAACATGATGCTCCGCAGCTACCGCCGCGGAAAGTCGTTTTTTGTTGACCGCAAAACACCGGAGGGCGTTGCTAACAATATAGTCGAGAGCCTCCAAGTCGTAACTCCCGACACTCACACCCCCGTTCGCCGTCTCTCAGGCGGAAACGTTCAAAAGCTGCTTGTCGGACGTGAGCTTGCGGCAAGTCCCCGCGTGCTTATGGTTGCATACCCCGTCCGCGGTCTTGACATCAACTCCTCTTACACTATTTACAACCTGCTCACCGAGCAAAAGAAGAACGGCGTTGCCGTTATCTTCGTAGGGGAGGATCTTGACGTGCTTCTGTCCCTGTGCGACCGCCTTTTGGTGGTTGCGGGCGGTAAAATAATGGGCACGGTGGACGCCCGTAAGGCAAGAAAAGAGGACATCGGTCTTATGATGGCTGGTGCTGCTCTTAAAGAAGAAAATACGGAGGGAGGAAGCTTATAAAAGCGTTTTTTATGAAAAAGCAAGAAACAAAACATAATCAAACAAAAAAAGAGCCCCTGCTCCGTCTTGTAAAGCGGGATGCGCTCCCTGCGTGGAAGATCATTCTTATCTACGCTATCGCGATCGTTGCGAGCCTTTTACTCTCCTCGGTCATCTGCTCCCTGTTCTCTACAAAAACTCCCATAGATTTCTTTTTGTCGCTCTTTAACGGCGCTGTCGGAAGCGGTCGAAAGATCGGTCAGCTTTTGCAGAACACGGCGCTTTTGCTCGGTGTTGCCGTTGCGCTCGTCCCCGCATTCAAAATGAAATTCTGGAACCTTGGCGGTAACGGACAGATACTTGTCGGCTGCCTTGCGGCAATTGCTTGTATGTACTACCTCGGCGGAAAGATCTCTAATACTCTGCTTATTCTTATTATGACGGTAGCAAGTATGCTTGCAGGAGCTATATGGGGCGTTCTCCCCGCTATATTCAAGGCGTATTTCGATACGAACGAGTCTCTCTTTACTCTCATGCTCAACTATATCGCGACGGGACTTGTTTCCATGTTCCTCACGATCTGGCTCAAAAACGGAAAGACTGCTCTCGATCCTATCAAATACGGTAACTTCCCCACCCTCTTCGGTGAAACGTATCCCTTGACTGTTATAGTGTTCTTCTCGCTCGCCGTATTGATGTTCGTTTACTTAAAATATACGAAGCACGGCTACGAGATCTCGGTAGTTGGCGACAGCCCAAATACCGCAAAGTATATCGGAATTAATGTAAGACGCGTAATTATCCGCACAATGATCATTTCAGGTGCGCTTTCGGGCGTCGTAGGCCTCTTCCTCGCCGGAGGAATCGAACACAGAATAGCTACGGATACGGCAAATAATATGGGCTTTACCGCTATTATGGCAACGTGGCTTGCCGCGTTTAATCCCCTTATAATGATAGGCACCTGCCTCTTTATTATCTTTATTTCAAGAGGTATGCTGTCAGTAAGAGGTGACTTTGGCTTTACAAATGACAGTATTGCAAATATCGTTATCGGTCTTGTTTATTTCTGCGTTATCGCGTGTAGCTTCTTTATCAACTATCGTGTGGTGTTCCGCAGATCAACCGCTAAATCCACAAAAAGCGACAAAACGAAAGGAGACAATAAAGCATGACGTTCTTTTTTGTATCGGCAATTTCTATTGCCACAGTCCTTTTGTACGGTTGCATC
The DNA here is from genome assembly GCA_015063335.1 of Oscillospiraceae bacterium. The sequence goes on from SVUH01000011.1 coordinate 26,632, forward strand.
GGTGAGATCATCACCGAAAAGGCAGGACACTTAAATCTTGGTATTCCGGGTATTATGTGCGTTGGAACGGCAGGCGGCTGTCTCGGCGTTTCGCTTTATATGGGCGCGCTGTCGTCACCCAATGAAGCCTCATGGATATTGCTTGTTCTCATTTCACTGCTCTTTTCCATGTTGTTTGCCGCGGCGCTCGGCGGTGTTTATGCGTTCTTGACCGTAACGCTTCGCTGTAATCAGAATATTACCGGACTTGCTATCACCATTTTCGGTAGCGGAGCTACTAACTTTATCATGTCCTTCGTGGACCGTACCCACTTCGATCCCGCAGGTAAGCTGATCTCCTCAGCTCTTCCCTTTGCCGAAAAGCTCGGCGCGTTCGGCAAGGTCATATTCGGACATGGCATCTTCGTATACCTTGGAATTATCGTAGCAGTTATATGCGCCCTTGTTTTGAACAAAACAAGAGTCGGACTTCATCTCCGCGCAGTGGGCGAGAGCCCTGCTACCGCAGATGCTGCGGGAATTAACGTAATTCTCTATAAGTATTTGGCAATTCTTTTCGGAAGCGCTATCGCAGGCTTGGGCGGCTTCTACTACATCATGGACTATATCAAAGGAAGCTGGGAGAACGCAGCTACGATCGAAGCCTTCGGTTGGTTGGCTATCGCGCTTGTTATCTTTGTCCTTTGGAAGCCTAACGTCGCTATGATAGGTGCGTTTTTGTTCGGAGTTTGCTACATCGTGGCATTCGTTATTCCCAACATCACCCCAACGCAAAGAGAGCTTATTAAGATGCTTCCTTACGTGGTAACCATCATCGTGCTTGTTTTGACAAGTATTCGAAAGAAGCGCGAGCATCAGCCCCCCGCCTCGCTCGGATTACCCTATTTCCGTGAGGACAGATAAGGGCTTAAATAATTAAAACGACATTTAGCGTGATGCTCCAAACGGAGTATCACGCTAAACTATTATTGCCCCAACGCTGAACATAAAACTAACAGAATAAAGGACATTTCGCCTAAAATTGACCTTTCTCGCTTTCTGCTCATAGCTTGGGGTTGACTCAAATCATTTCCTCTCAAACGCGCAAATGCGGCACATGGACTTTTCTCAAATGCGAATTTTGTGCTAATACGTCTCTCACTACTGCCTGAATTTATAAGAGAATTTATAAGAAATATAAAAAAGAAAACAAGAAAAACAGCGGTTTTTATTAATGAAATATAATTAAAATATTTTTCGCAAATGTCAAGTGCTAAATTAAAAAAATATCAAATTATTTTCAATTCCGAGCTGTGCGAGCTCGATTTTGAATAGATCGGCGGAGCTTCTGCCGTTAAATATACCTCTGGGATAGTAATTTATGAAATCTTGGATATGTTTTATATCGTTTGGTGTATAGTTACTGATGGGGGTGCCCTTCGGGATAAATCTACGGATAAATCCGTTCTGATTCTCATTACTTCCTCGCTCTGACGAGCAGTAGGGGTGGCAATAGTAAAGTGTTGTGCGTTTTTTACCCGAAAGGGGAGAATATTCTATACCGTACGTATTTGAAAACTCGGTGCCGTTATCGCAAGTAATACTTTGGAAGATCTTGCGGAAATTACGGACACCGATTTTTCTTTCGATCATATTGATAGCGTTTACGGTGCTTGCGGCAGACTTATCCTTGGAGATAAGGACGAGCTGCATTCTTGTTTTTCTCTCAGTTATGGAAAGAATAGTCTTTCCTCTTTTCTGTGTACCGATAACGCTATCAAGCTCCCAATGACCGAAGGAGATTCTATTTTGAATCTCTTTCGGTCTATTTTCTATACTGTGATCGATATGCGGTAATTTCTTGACACGTTTTACTGTCTTATGAGTTCTCTTTTTTGACTTACGAAGGAGATTTTTGTTTGATATATTACGAAATATGCCTTTATCGATATACGAATACAGTGTTACTCGACACACGTGGGTATCGAATTCAAGGTTATTGGTTTTGATAAAATCGAGCAGTGCTGCAGGGGAATAGCCTTTGAGAATCATTTTCTCAACGAATTCCGCAAAGGCATAGTCATTACCTATTTTGAGGGGTGCTCCCTTTGATGTTGCGTTATAATCTGCGTTACGTTGCGCTTTATACGCGCTATACTTTGTCGTTTCCGTCCAATCTCGATTACGGTGCTGGTAAGCTCCACGTTTGAGCTCAGCATAAATAGTTACTTTGGAGAAGCCTAATTCCTTTGAGATCTCAGACACGGGAACTCCGGCGTTCCGGAGAGCCTCTAACTTATCTCGATCAGAGGACGTCATTCTTCGATAAGATCTTTTTCTGTTTTCCATGGATATACTCCTTTCAAAAGGCTACGCGCCATTATGGGCTTGTAGTTTCCCGTTTACGGGAGCTACAAGCTTTTTTCTTTTTTGCTATGGGGAGTGGACGGGAGGGTTCGGGGGCACAGCTGCTCGCTTTTGTGCCCGCCGAACCGTTCTCCCTTCCACTCATTTCTTTTTATGTTTTGGACTAAAGACAACTGTTTTACTTTTAGTTATCTCTTGACCGTTTGACAGGACAAGGGGAAACTCCTCCGCGTTTCCCCCACCACCCACAAGGGCGGCGGCTCCCCTTTCCTGCGAAAGTCCGCATATCTATCCCCGAAAGTCAAAAGGTAGGTATGAAAAACTTTTTGAAAATTTTTTCTTTTTTTGTTTTTTTGAATGCAAAATTTAATTAAATTTTGCTTTATTCGGTAGAAAAAATTTTAAAAAACTTTTTAAATCCTCGGGCTTCGCCCGACTTTTGACTTTTGTTGACAGATATGCTTTGGGGCAAACATAAGAGGTGCGCGGCACCTCTACTCCCCCGAGGGAGTGAGGGGACAGCGTTCTGGGTGAAATCTTAACTGTGCTATCGGTATCGGGCAGAAAGGAGTTAATTGCCGTCTGAGGACGGAGAAAGGAGGGGATACGTTTATGCAGTTATTTATAAACGAAAAAGAAGCCCTTGAGCTTATCCGCGCGATTGAGAACCTTTCGAACACTTCTCAATCGGCAGAAGCACAAAAACTTCTTAACCGCATCTATACCTGCATTGAAAAACAATGCCACTCTAAAACGAAAAGCTAAAACGTTTTAGGGGTTGCTTCAAGGGGAGCGTGACCCACTCCCTTTGAACACCCCTATTATACCACAAGGAAATACCGTTTGCAAGGGCTTTTTGAATTTTCAGAGCATTGCACAAAAACGGCGGAACACTAATCAACATCAAATTTATTGAATTTACACAAAGGAGAATTTTATTATGTCACTTAATTGGGATTGGAACAAGAAAATCGGAGAGCTTCTTATCAGACAAGACGAGAAGGAATTTACTATGAGCATATACCAAGGAAACGCTTTGGCGATATTCCTTCACGAGTACGTGAACGGCGAGGGCAAAGAGGTTTACTCAATGTATAACTTCTTCTGCGACAAGACACACTTCAACAACTGCGCAAAGGACAAGACTTGGAACTATGCTGAGGAATGGGTGAAAGTCACTCTATGGGAAGTACCGAACGACCTCTGGGTTATGCTCAAAGAACTTCAGAAGCGTGGGGTTGATATTGAGATAAGGGGGGCGAAGTGATGAAAACACCAAGTTTAAAAAACTTATTACCCGAAAAATATTATTCACGTTGTGAGGAAATCATCAATCATTACCGACTGCTTCTCAAAGACTGTAGCGTTAACGATAAAGAAGATTTTGACATAGCACACAGAGAAAGCGGTATCACAAGAGCAAAAATACGAAGCTACCTTCAAGCTCTGAAAGATGCAGATATTATAAATGAATACAACGAAATGCAAGTTATGGAGCAATACTCAACCCAAATAACTATGATGTATGAGTTTTGGCTCGACGAGGTGATATTTTGAAATACACCGACAAAGACCTATTTGAATTCGTCTACCGAGCTGACACGGTTGCAAAGATATGCACCGCAGAAAGATGGCTGACGGAACACCGAGAGCTGACGAGCAGAAGCACCTTTGAGGAGCTGATTATGATACTTAACAGAACTGCAAAGCGTATCTTCAGAGCCCAGATGGCGGAGCTCGACGAGAAGCTTTATGCTGAAGAATTCGATATCGACGTCAGAACCGGAGAGCTCAGAGCAGGAGCTTGAATGGATAAGGGGGCGCAAGCCCCCTCTATCCGAGAACTTTTTATATGCCCCCTTTTTACAAGTAAAAGCCAAGGTGAGCCAAGTACCACCCCACACCTGAAACAAAATTTTATTATAAGGAGTAAAGAAAATGTATCATAATATTTCAATTCCAGACGAACAAGGTTGGAATCATAATTTCACGCTAAAATTTCACGAATGGTCTAAAAACCAACGTTTTGAGGTAAAAGATGTTTGTATTATAGATGTTTATAAATATCACGATCACCATTACGATTTAAAAGCCTTTTTCTATAAGAAAAAGTACATTACATATCAAGAAAATATCCGAAGCAAAAAAGAACTGTATAGCGCCATACAAATTTTACTGCAGGAAAATTTGTATTAGGCCGTACAGTTCCCGGAACTGTATTTCGAAATACAGTTATTCTCCCGGGCAATTTACTGTTACACGTTATACAGTTTGCAATCAAAAATGAAAGGAGATAATTTTATGGAAATAGTTAACGAAAAAGACTTAAAAAGATTTGCCGTTATAGACCTGTTTGACGTGATATTTTGGGATAGCGATAATGTTTCAGAATGTTATGAAATTTACGATATAAACGGCAAAGAAAATTTCAAAGGTATTTATGACTATAAACAGCAGATGTATCTTGATGAAGTAGATATACTTGATATTACAGGGTGTCAGATACATAGTCCTTAAAAGAGAAAAGCTCCCCGTAGGGAGCTTTTTTATGAAAGCCTATTGACTTTTGATTTTTTTGTGGTATAATATGTAACGTAAGCAACGCAAAGTATTTTGAGGGCTCACTTGTGAGTATTCTTGAAGGGCGTTGCTTATTCATTTTTTAGGAAACTTCCAAGGATATTTCCATTTACTAAAATTCTTCTTATAGTCAGACTGCCGCTGTTTAACTATGTACATCGGGGTCTTTCTTTTTTTGTCAGGATTGGGCTCGATCTTTTCGTTACGATGATGACCACTAAACTCTGATGATGTTACTCGTCTGAATTTATACTTATTAGCAGTATCTTCTGATAAAATCAGGGCTGGGTGTCCTGACTTCTTATAGTGCCTAAAATGCGGATACTTTTCTTTTTTGGGCATTCTTTTAATCTCCTTTAAGCATTCAACTCTTTCATTTTTGCTATATCGTTTTGGAAATAGCTGTTCTGGAGCTGGTTTTCTTCGTTTGTGCCGACTTCTCCTGCATACTCGATAAAGTCATCTATGTGCATTGTGTTTGGCTCGTAGCTATCAAACACGGCTTCGAGGCACGCTGTCTTGTACCGTCTGGAACGGTCTTTTTTTGTTATTATTCTCCATTTATCCTTTTTTACCTCTCCGTCCATTCTTCCCGATTGGATTTCAAGGCTTAGCTCTTGGATCCCGAACGTACCGTTTACCTTGTCGTAATGATTATTGATAAGTGAGATCAAATTTTTCGTGAGATAAATAAAAAGCGTGTGGTCGGAACGGTTTGTTATTAATTCACTGTAAAAATCTTCCCACATACCCTTAATTTTCCGAAAAGGTCCATTGAGAAGCCAATACGGTGAGAGAAGTGGGAGCGCAGGCTGGAGATCGCTTTTCTCGGCAATATATATTACCTCACCCAGCTCTCGTCCGCCAGCTCCCCAAGCTTCCGGACGTTGCAGGTCTGTGATAATTCTGATAATAACCCTATTACGAACTACTGCCGCGTGTCTGATCATCATAAGACATGCATCGTGGAGATCGTTCTTCTGGTTACACTCGTCCTCTTTCATCTTCGTTTCCTTAAGCTGCTGCATATTCTTAAATTCTTTATCTATCTCCGTTATGACGTATACGCCATATGACACTCTACGTGCTTTCGGGTTTCCTTTTATCATTTTCTTACCCAGACGGAGCATATCTATATCTATGATATGTGCATGGTGGGAATAAGCTTCCTGAAGGCGAGGATCTCGGCTGAAGAAGTCTGTATCTCGGTACGGCATATTACCTATATCCGTCAGTATAGAATCTACTCGTATACTGTAATTGGAGAACAGCAGCGTTGTCTTGACGGTGAAAACAAGGTATGCGCAAGCATAGTCCTCAAGAGCTTCGTACAAATGCTCTATCTTAAGACCGTCATTGTAGCTCGTGGCATAATGAGTAAAATCGTATCCAAAGGTATAATCGTTCTTTACGCGCTTATACCTTTTTATACGTTCCGCGTATTCCTCTGTGGTATACGTGCTTGCGATATAATCAAAATAACGTCTGCACTTCCTTACAAACTTTCGGCAAGTGGGCAGGTCTACTATCTCACGGTTATCTATACGCTTCTTAAGGACGTCCCTGAACCGTTGGAACGGGAAGTTCGGAAACATCATATCGACCTCGAGCATTACCTCAAACATCATATCGAACTGCTCTATCTCCGCTGACAACGCCATGGACGTCACCATCTGCGTTTTACCGATACCCATTTCACCGTAGACCGTTGTAACAACGCCTCGGCTCGACAGAAAGGCTCTATTACATTTTTCAGCGTAATAAAGCCTTTGGAAAGCCATGGAACGGCAGACGTAGTTATATATCCATACGCCAAACGCTATCCATACCACAACCGGGATAAAACGAACTATGGGAGCGAGATCTATAAAGAGCTTCAGGACCTGATAGTACAAGCTCATAATATCCCATGCGGCGGCAAAATAGAAATAGTAAGCGAGGAAAGCAACGAAAAGGCTTGTGAGGTTGAAGTGCAAAGCCCAGAGCAGAAACCATACGTAATAATACGTATAGTGCTCCCGGCAGAAGCAAACGAAATCCTTACACCACTTTATTACAGGGTATACTACCTTGAAAAGCACCTTCTCATAGGCCTTAAGGTATCTGGAGCGTTTATTTCTGTCCGTGCAGTGCACGTTCTTATAGTTATGTAGCAGGACGACCAACAGGACAACCGCGGGGAGAAAAAGCAACAAGAAGCGGCTTAAGATCTGTGCCACGTCGCCGAGCTTACCGATATATCCCGTAAAGTTATCCCATGAGAAGAATACGGGCCAATATTTAGCCCAGAGCACCTTAAATTCTTCCCACGTCCACGGGAAGAGCTTTAAGGGCTCCCACATATCCTCAGCCCATCTCCACTGCGGCATAGAAGTTACCGTAGCGGTTATGGGATTCCTTTTCGGCATAATTATCTCACAGAAGTAGTATGCTATCGACAAGCCGAGATCGCGAACGGTCTCGGCAAGTCTGGGCAGAGCATTCGGGAACAAAAAACCCATGCCTGCGCTTATCAGAGTGATAGCAATACAAATTATGTGTCTGTAATCATTCCTTAATTTTCTTAAAAATCGTACTATCATGTTGTGGGCAAATTCCCCCCGGTATAAATCATATAGCCTATGAGGAAAGCAGAGCTAAGAGCTACGGCTATAAAGACTATTGCTTTCCAGAGCGGCGCTTTATTTTCCATAAGGTTATTTTCTCCTATCGAGAAGTTTAAGAGGTATATCCGTCATTGAAAGGATCATAGGCGATGGTATCATCTCCGGAATCAAACGACGTGGGAGCGTAAAGACGTGTAGCAACGTTGCCCTCGTAAATGCTCATGTTACGAACGTTAACTGTACCGATATTGCTCTCGCCGTCGGTTACACGAGCGAGCTGTATCATGTACTCATAATAAGACTCAGTCCAAGCTATCTCTTGGCGCGTTTCCTCGTCAAGAGCGCAGATGAGAGTCCACTCACCATCTACAACTGCGTAAAGCTTGTATACGGAGCATTCATACTTTCCGTCTTTATTTGCTATATCTCCGTTCGAGATCTCGATTGCATAGGCTTGAAAAGCCCTACCGTCTCCGTTATATTCGGTCGTTTCGACATGTCTTTCTACGTCGGCGCCGTCGTCACCGCAGTGACCTACGGAGTACGTATTATTCATGGGATTTACAAAGAAGCCGTCTCGCCACTTAAAGAAGATACCTACGGACTGATTATCCGGAGCGTATACCGTGAATACTATGGTGTAAGAGTTTCCTCTTATCCTATGTTTCAGCATCTTTCCACTCCAAACGGAACCTTTTACTGAAGGGATTTTATTCGTTACAAGATCGATAGAATTTCCGTCCTCGGAAGCAGCATAATGGATTCCGTCGTATGTTTTACCTATGCTTTCAAACGTACCGCTTGTGCCGTTGAAATTCACTTCATAGAGAAGGTTAATCGGAGCGAGCTCGGACTCAGGCTCATTATCCTCAACGATAGGCGGAATATCCGTAGTGTCCTCAGCTTCTTCGTCAGCATTCTTTTTGAAAATTGAACCGACGAAGCCGATGAGCATAACGATCACAAGACCGATGCACAAATATTTTAATATCTCAAGTATTTTATTCCTATTCATGATATTTACTTACTCCTCTTTATCTTTATTTTTCATATCTGCTATCTTATCCAAAAGCTTCTGCTTTGCGCTGCTTATGGTTTCAGAAGCCTTAGCTTTTATTTCTCCCGATGCGTTCCGCATCATTCGTTTGCCTTGCGCTTCCTTCTTTGGTCGCCCTCGACGTCCTTTTCCTTTACCTCGAGGTGAACGTATATTCAGCTTACGTTTGACTTTTTTCGAAGCCTTTGAGAACAACGACCGTAGCGGCCACGTTATGAACTTCAAAATTGACGTAAACAGCCACCAGAACGCGCCTGCTACCCAGCGAATGATAGCGCCGAGCCACGGAACGTATACGTTGATTACGAAATAAAGAATCATGAGCATAATAACTACAAGAATGAGACCTACAAGCTTCTGCCACCATTCCTCGTCCTCGACCAGGGTATCAGGCGGAGTCAGACCGTGAATGATATCAATAGGCTCTGCTACAACAGCTACTATCTCACGAACAATGCCCTCACGGTCGGAGAATTCAAGAGAGATAATATCAAAGTCAAGAAATGCTGTTTCCTGCGCTACGTAGCCGTCTTGGCCGGATACATCATCTCTTTCTTCTTCCACGTAGTCAAAACGTGCGTTCTTGACGGTATAATCTGTTACCGCAAAGCGGAGAAGAATAAGCTTCTCGTTCTTACTCGAAGCGCTCTGAAGCTCCTTCTTTATATCCGGTACGTCTTGAGTGTTGACCAAATACTTTTCGGCAAATGCCTCATCACCAAGGCTGATATCGCCCTCATTAACTGTTACTATGGGGCTAAATTCAACAGAATCATATTGATAACCAAAAAAGAACATGTTCCAGATGCTTTGAGGACCTGAATCAAGGAAGCTATTCACATCTGTATTCTTAAAATCCATCTTTACAAGTCCGTTTGTAGCAGATGCGCCGTCTACAAGCTGATACGTGCCGTCAGCGTTCTGTATGTAATTTCCCTTATCATCCTTCACACGGTTTGCATCGAGCAAGGACAGACGGTCTGCATCAATGCTATTCACGAACAAATTTGAAGAATATTTGCCACGAATATCGTGAGAGCCGAAGGTGTTGGAGTACTCTTTCATATACGTAAGCAAAGCAGAGCGCGGAACCATATACGGATTTTCAGAATCAAGATCTCCGCATGGGAATATCCAATGAAGCTCCTCATGATTATACCAAGAATTAATATCGTTGTTATAATATCCAAATGTATAAGTTTTTTTATAATCTGTTGTATCAAAAAAATCCCGTCCACGTGGCTTTGCATTAAAAGCCTCTCTGAAATAAATTTCAGTTTTCATATCAGCAGCTGTACTTCCTGTAGGATGCTGAACTTCATTAAACAAAACACGCCAATATGAAAGCACTGTATTATCAATAACTTTACCAGCGGAATCAATCCTTTGACCGAATTCATTTATACGAATATTTCTCAAAGGTAATAATGCATCATAGGCATCTTTATCTGATGTAACATAAATTGGTTGCGTCTTATATTCATACCACTCAGCTGAAACGCCTGATAAATGATATTGCAGCTGATTATAATAATCTGCGGAAATACTGAAATACACGCTACTTATATCGTCGGCAACATAGTTGAGTTGGGTATAAACATCGCCGCCTATAATACTATTTTCTAAGCCGCCCGGTGCGTTTCTTAAAGCTCCTCTATAATTCGTCTGCTTTACTTCAAGGTTTATGGATTTTGCGGTATAGTCCAAACACTGGAGCGTACTTTCGGGGGAGCTGTCACTTCCCATATATGCGGCATATCCGCTAAATTCGTATTTTTTATCTACGTTATAAGCTTTTATTCCGCTTGCGTATTTCACCTCGAGCTCGGTTATGGTATACGTACGCTTTCCCTCGTGCTCCCTTGCGTATTCAGATGCTACGAGGTACGTAGAATTGGCGTTCGCAAGCTTAAACTTGTATATGAGGTTGTCGTCGGTCTTGTCGAGATATTCAAGGGACATTTTATCCGGTCTGCCGTCGTTGGCTTTTCCGTTTCCTACAAGAATGTTGACCGAGTTTACGTCGTCAAGTATAGAGATCGCTTTTCCCGTGGGGTTATATACGTAAAAATACAAGCCGTAATTTTTACTTAAATCTTGCTTTTCCGTGTAGGCATATTCCATAAAGCTTATTATCTCACAGTTACCAGAGTACTGCTTATAGTAATTTGATACCTTATCCCCGAGATCGCTCTCTATGGTCGTGTTATCGTAGCTCCCGACCTCTGCGGCGTATACCGAAAGCGCCGACATTATTGGCTGCATGAGTATTGCTATCGTTAGCAATATTAAAATTATCTTTTTTAGTTTTTTCATAATACCTCACTAAAAAAGGCGGAGAGTGTTATCTCTCCGCCTTAAACTACTAACAAAGCTAAACAACAGCATTGCTGCTATTTACTTTATTTTCATTGTTTACCTCTATAGTTCTGTCTTATAAATTCTGCTATCTGTGGGGCTGTGTAATTCTTTATAAATTCTTGCGAGGGGTGTATACCGTCGCTACCGTAATTATACATTTCAAGCTCATATCGACCTTCGTTGAACATGTCAAGCACAGGAATGTTATACTTGCTTGCAACTTCCTTAACGGCATTTGCAACGTCCTCAAGCACATATCCGGCATCGTTCTTATCCTCGTAAGTACGAGAGCCCACCTTGCATTTATAAGGTGTCATAAAGAATATAAAAGCATCTTCTTGTGTTGTGGTAAAATGCTCTGCAATGAGATTTAAACTACCGTACACGGTATCTTTTGTTTTATCATCAATATCTCCCAGTGGTAACGATCTATTATAATCGTTCACACCCAGCATAACGCTGATTATATCAGCCTGCTCTGTATGAGCTAAAATTCTATCAGTCATACAAACAAGGTTCATACTGTTGTTACACAAGGTTGCGCCCGATACCGCTTTATTGGTTACCGAAAATAATTCCAAAGATTCAGCAACAAGTGCTGGATATGGATAATCCATCGGAGAATAATTACGAGTATAGTCAGCACCAAAGGTTATGCTATCGCCGAAGGCAACGTATGTTAATCCGGTAAATATGTCATTATTAAGAGATTCATTGCTCTCACTGTTTTCGTAGGAGTCACTCTTTGCTGTGGAATTTTGAATTTCACCCTCAAACAGTTTTAGGGGATTAAAAGATAAAACTAAAGAAATCAATAATACAATCGATAAAGTTACGATTATATATTTAAATAAACGCTTCATACAGCAATTCCTTTTTTTCTTTTATTATACCAAATAAAAGAAAACAAGTCAAGATTACTTTATAACGTAAATCTCAAGAATATCAGAAGAATCAATATCGACAGCGCCGCAAATAGAGGTGTATGCGGAAACATCGTAAGAAATATAAGTATACTCACTGTTAGATTCAAGAATATTATAGTGAATAACATTTTTACTTTCCGTTCCTGTTGCAATCAGTTTGGTATCATCACCCTCATAAAGAAGTGGGAATGTGAAAACTTGACCATCAGAATAAGTAATGCTATTCGACAAAGTAGATGTTGCAACTTTAAGGACAATATTGTTTGCGCCCCCAACATCTATTTTATCAAAAATGTACATTTGAGAAGACTGACCTAAAAAAGAATTAGTAGCTCTATCCCAAACACCCTCACCGAGTATATTCGCTTTGTTTTCAAGTCCGTCGATTGCTTTCTTTACAGAAAAATTCTGCTTCTTGTCAACCGTAATAGTGAAATTATTAGCGATTCCGGCTACTTCATAGAACTTTATCTTGTAGTCCTCTATGGTATTGCCGTAATCATCCTTGGGAACGTCGGGAGTTATCATTATACGGCAATATTTTGCAAGAGTAAAGGTTTTCCCCTTAGTGTACAAAACGTTGTTATGACACTCCAGAACTTCAGTTGCACCGATAAAGGACTTATCAGGACTGTAATAGAACACCTGATACGTTCCGGTAGACTCGAAGTCAGGAGCAATTTCAAGACCCTGACATTCGATAAGGTCCTTGGTGTAGATAGACGTGTCGGACTCGATATAGAAGCCGTTGCTGTCTATGGCGCCGCGCTTAAAGTGCGTGGCGGAAATGGTTTTTGTATCCTTATTTGCTATTGATGCTATGCCAGCTATCGCGCCGATACCCAGCACTACCGTGAGTGTTATGATCAACACGTTTCTCCACGGAATATTTCTGAAAAATCTTCTCATGATTTTTTACCTCACTTTGTTTTCTTTTTTCTTTTTCGTTTTAAATTCGGATATTTTGATGCGCTGTGCCTGAGCATAGCAAGGCCGCGCTTATATCCTTTTGCAAATGCTGCTTTCAGCTTTGAATGTGTAAATTTTATACCTTTTTTCTGTGTAGCTACCGCATAGCCCTTGCCGGACTCATATGCGGACACTTCACCTCTGGAATACCTCTTTTTACTCATTGGTACACGCTCCTTCCTCTTTTTTGTTTTGAAGGTGAACCTCATATTCGGGGTGATCGCGAGAATGTTTCATACTATTCTCTCCTTTATGAATTTATTATATAAGCTCTCGCCTATTATTCAAATTCCGATAAATCCGGAGCGTCGGGAAGTATCTCGGCAAAGATCTCGCTGAAATCCTTTTTCTTTGGCTTTTGCCGCTTTATCTCCGGGAGCTCGTTCTTGAATGTTCTCGGTGTGCCTGTTGGTCGTCCTGCATAGTCCATCTCACCGTAGACGTTTATAAAATGTTCTTCAACGACCACATAGGACGTTATTCGTCTATACAGCTGTTGCAGTGTATCAAGCTGGTTATAGCGATACTCATAATACCAGAACATTAATGGTACGGTTGATGTAATAACTATCATTTTTCCGTTAAAGACCTTATTTGAAAATCTACTCTTTACAGATGAAGCAGTATCATTATCGAGAAGCTTAAGAAGATCCTCGAACAAAAAAGCTGAATCGCGCAGGTCGTCAAGTATGATCGCCTGTTGCCCCATATAATCTTGAAAGGGATCGTTCGAGCTGGATGATACACAGAAATCATATCCCATCTGCGTAAGCAGCTTTTTTGCATAATAGGTCTTTCCCGTGCCGCCTTTACCTTGAATAAACATTACGTCTATATGACGGTCAGGCTTCAGCACAAGACATTGACAATGAAGCTTCCAGAGCTTCTCGAGCTGGGCATAAGCCTTTGTCTTTTCATTTACCGAAAGGGAATTTACATATTCAAGCTGTTGCGCGTATGAAAATTGCTCGAAATTACCGAGCATTTTTGACACTGCAACTTCGCTTTCAAAATCAAAGTTTGCTATAACTTCCTTTGGTGAGTATTGATGCTTATGCTCTTGACCTGCGTTTGAATGAGTCAAGTACATGAGCATATCGGTCTTTCGACCTTCGACTTTATTGATAAAATTTTCGTCAAGCCCGAACCATGAAGCTACGTCGGAGAACTCAACGGACGTTTTGCCGAAATTCAAATATATGTGATAATGCGGCTCGGTGTCGTCTTTATCGTGTAATATGTAAGCCCACTGCTTTATGGACTTTTTCGAGCGTATTACGCTCTGTATGTCAACCTTGAGGTGTGACACGTTTGAAACAACTTCACAATGCTTCTTCCGCATATTTTACCCCCTGCGAAAGTAATTTTACTGAAATTCACCCGGAATTCTACCGGATTATGAAATACACCAAATACACCAATACACCAACGCGCTGGACAAGCCCACAGCGCGTCAGCCGAACACAGCGGAATGCATTTGAGTACAATGGTTTTTGGGTGTTGGTGTACTCGGTGAAATACACCGAATACACCAAATACACCCACTTTTGATTTTTCTCACTCCTCACGAGAATGAGAAACAAGGAAGCCACGTCGTTTGATCATGGCTTCAACCTCGTCAAGACTCAACGTCACGTCCAGCAAGGTGCCGTCCTCTATCTCAATTCTTGTAACTCGCTCCTTCAGAGCATAGAAGAACAAGATCTTAGAAAGATTTATGACGTAGTCTTTTCTTGTCGTAGGTAGCTTGATAAACATAGTATCTTACCCCCACCTTATCCGTGAACGTTACCGTCCTTTACGGGAAGATCCTCGGCAAACGCCTTCATTACGGCTTTTCTTGCCGCATACTGGGCATCCTTGCCCGTTTCGGGATTTTCAAAGTACGTAGGCTCAATAGGAATGAGGGAAGTACCGCATTCAAGATAAAATCTTGTCGCTTTCTTCTCCTGTCCGTCCTTCTTGTCCACATACGTACTTTCCTTTTTCATGAGTTTTACAAGCATTTTTTGCTCCTTCCGCCTATATGGCATTAAAATTTATTTTCAAGCCTTATGACATTTAAGCCTAACGGCATTGAATTCGGGGGGGCGCAACGGCACGTGGCGTGCCGTTGCGCATCGTTTTTTCCTTTTAAAAAAGAAAAACTTAACATAAAACCCAGCCTTTAGCGCTGAATCTGCTGTTAAGATAGATTATAAACTATTCAAATTAAAATATTTTTTCAAAAAAGGCTTGACTTATTTTACTAAATGTGCTATAATATTTGAGTCGCAAAGATCTGGGTGTGGCGCAGCTGGTAGCGCGCTACCTTGGGGTGGTAGAGGCCGCAAGTTCAAGTCTTGTCACTCAGACCAAAAATCGGGAGTCGTAAGATTCCCGATTTTTCTTTATTTATCTCGCAAATCCTCGCGAAATCTCGCGTTTTCGCAATATAATTAATGGGCTTGTTCTTCCCTGCTTTCGGGGTTGAACAAGCCCATTTTTCGCCTTTGACCACATGTTTGACCACTTACGGAGATTTTTGCACCATTTCTCGCTATAAAAAGTGCAAAATTTGCATCTTCATTTTTGCACGAAGGTGCAAATTTTATTCTTCCGTTTTAGTTTTTTCGTATTCTTGCATAACCATTCTCATCGCATTTAAAAACGGACGGAAACCACTAAAATCGATAGTTTTATAGTTCGCCAGCACATGACTTGAAAAGTGATCTTTACCGAAGAATTTTGTGTTGTCGAATTTGGGATCCAGTGATAATGTTTTACCACCCAACTCAATTCCTCTCGTTTCCTCGGTAAACATGTGCTCTATTTCGCTCTCAGTTTTTCCTTCAGCTAATGGATTAGTAAGAAGAAACAGGTTACCTGGAGACGTAAGTCTAAGGAATAACTGCCTGCCCAACTGTGTTCTCTGAGCATCGTCAAACTTTGCATGGTTCGCAAACTTGTACAACGGCTTTCTACTGTTAGTTATCTCATTGTCATACACAAAGATGACGGGATGCTTTGGTACTCGCTGTGTAATCCTCAAAAAATAATCCAGATAGTTTATCCGATTATCTTTTCCATGCGAAGAGAAGTGATTATACATATATGTAAGCGAATCGGCACCATCAAGCGATAAATCAAATAAATACTTGAAACGTTTAGATCGCTTAAAGAAATTTACCTTGTAAACAAATTTCCCTTTCGAATCTTTCTCTACCAATTCTGGATACTCGGCATATAGACTTCTCAACGCTGCCTTAATATATCTTACATCTGTTTTGCCTTCAGTTACTATAAGTGGCTTTTCACAATCGAAGAAATAACGGTAAAACAAAAACTGTTTATACTGCCTTTCGCGACCGTTTAATTCAAATGCGTTATGCTTTCCAGCAGAGTCGCAAATATTGTTGTACTTTTCTATCTGATCAATAAAAGCAAATCTTCCTTCGAGTTGCCTTGCATTCCCTTCAACACCATCCACCAAATATGAGCCGTTAGTATATAACGAATGTGCCATAGCACGAACTTTTCGGCAGTACGCGTGGTCAACACTAATCTTCTTATTGACAACGAGACCGGTAACAACTTGCTTCGAGTCACGATATGAAATACGAGTTTTCTTCTCGTTTATCGAAAATCCTGCCTTTTTTACCTTCTTTTCCAACTCCGTATAAAACAAATCCATTTTCTCAAGAAACGTCTTATCGTTAGTAGAAAAAGTTATATCGTCCGCATAACGCGTGTAATCCAATCGATATCTTTTTGCCAACGACAAAAGATGCATATCTAGTACTTGGCAAATTAGATTCGTGATAATAGGCGAGGTAGGCGCGCCTTGCGGAAGTTTCCCCTGATAACAAGCCAATTGTGCTATCGTAACAGCAGCTCCGTGAGGTAAGTTGAAATACTTATTCTTTTCAAAGAAGCCGCACACTCTGCCAATGTGAATGCTATCAAAAAAGTCTTTTAAATCCACATTTAAAACAAACCTTTTATTACGATGAATTTTAGCGTTTGTAATAATGCTTTTCCCTTTTTCGAAAGCATGAGATATATTCGGCTTGATTCCTAATTCCTCATAAACCGATTTTTGGTGTTCCCACAGAGCATCAGCCAACTGTCGCTGCACGGCTTTCAGATCCCCAGTAGGAGCGCATATGCGCCTAGAATCTCCTGATTTTTTGGGAATATCAAATTCTGTGTAGTATGAATCCACACCTCTTTTGAAAAGAATATAAGCCAACTTCGAAGGAGGAATATGCAAATAATCAGCTAAATCGCTTCTTGACTTGATGCTATTAAATGCTGTCATTTTTACCTCCCTATAAGAAAAAGGGCGCATGGCAACTCATTAAGCAAACGACGACGCGTATACAGGTTTTCAGAGGATTGCACGACGAAGCAAATGCCCCGAACATTTTTGTCAACACTTGCGAAACACAAGCACAAAATCTTGCCATGCGCTTGTAATAATTATATCATAAAATTCGTCATTTTTCAAGCCTTTTATATGAACACGGCGACGGATTTCTCCGCCGCCTTATTCTTTGTTTATTGCTCCCAATTTCTTTGGGAGCGGTATCCCGATACACGCACGGCAGAAAGAGAAAAATCGCATGTCTCCGCACGATTCTTCCCTTTTAATTATTGCAGTGTTTCAAGCATCAAGTTTGCTCCGAGCTTAAACGCATACGCGAAGATTGCTTCTTCCGCTAGGCTCGCATATTCGCTCCAACAATCATGGAACTTCTCGAAAATTTCCTTTTGCTCGTCGGTGAAGCTTTTCTCCAAGTCCTCGTGATGCCTTGCTATGTAGCCAAGGAGCTCTTTCATCTCCTTTGAGTTCGTACGGCTATCCTCGTGCGGTATAATGTTGCCGTGCCACAGTTCTTCAATTGTTCCCTTCATCGCTGCCCTCCGTAATAGCAAAGGACGACTCATCCCCGACTTGACTCGGCTTTGAATCGTCCTCTGTTATTCTTAATGCTTCTTCGATGGTATGCGCTGTCACGAGCTTCCCTATCCAATCCGCGAGCTCCTCGGTGCTCATGTTCTTGCCACGGCACTTTTCGAGATCTTTC
>SVUH01000012.1 GCA_015063335.1 Oscillospiraceae bacterium
CCTTTTCTTCGAGCTATTCTTTCTTAGCTTCTTTTACTTTGTTGAGTATATAACTCTTTGACGAGATCTCGTATTTCGCACTTCGCAATGCTTTGTACAATCTCTCTTGTTGTTCAATTTTCAATGATCCTCGCCGTCCCCTCTTAGCGGACAGCTTGACTATTATACCACATACTTTTTCCCTTGTCAATAACTTTTTTCAATTTTTTTCATCTTTTTTCTTCTTTTTTTATTTCTTGCATTTTAACAGATTTTCAGCGCTTGTTTTTGTGCAATATTACCAACATGGATTGTTAAATTTCCCCAGCAGGATCAATGCCGCTTACCGTTGCATTTTTTGCGATTTTCTTCCTAATATATTATATAATGGCTTTCCGAGCAATTTTTGCTCCCTTTTAATCAAAAAATGCACTCGGCAGAAAAACTGCCGAGTGCTTTTTTTATAACACTAAATTAAAGACCGCGCTTTACGTAGTGTGTATGAAGTATTTCGTGTGCCTTATGGCTATTGGGCTCACCGAAATATTCGTCATAAAGCTTCTTAACAGCGAGGTTCTCATGAGACTTACGAAGCTCGCTCGTAGCGTCGTCATTGTAAAGAACTGCTGCTCTTACGCTTCTGAGGTCAGTTGTCATTCTTACAACTGCGGGCTGAATGGGTTGTCCACCGCCGTTTACACAACCGCCGGGACATGCCATGATCTCGATGAACTGAACATCAAGCTCGCCTGCCTTTACAGCCTCAAGAACCTTCTTCGCGTTAGCAGTACCCGAAGCAACTGCTACGTTGAGAGTCATATCGCCAAGCTTATAGGAAGCCGTCTTAACGCCCTCAATTCCGCGAACCTCGTTAAACTCGAGCTTTTCGAGAGGCTTACCCTCGATAACCTCAGCCGCGGTACGTAGAGCTGCCTCCATAACGCCGCCGGTTGCTCCGAAGATCGCGCCTGCGCTCGAACCTATTCCGAAGGGCTCGTCAAACTTAGCTTCGCCAAGAGCTCTGAAATCAATTCCTGCCTTCTGGATCATTCTGCCAAGCTCACGAGTCGTAACTGCAACGTCAACGTCGGGGACGCCTGCTGCGGACTGACCGGGACGGCCTACCTCAAACTTCTTTGCGGTACAAGGAATAGCGGAAACGAAGAAAATATCCTCAGGCTTCCAGCCCATCTTTTCAGCAAAGTAGGTCTTTGCTACTGCACCGAACATCTGCTGAGGAGACTTACAGGTAGAAATGTTCTCAGTGAACTCGGGATAGTAATGCTCGCAGTACTTGACCCAACCGGGCGAGCAGGAGGTGATCATGGGAAGAACGCCGCCGTTCTTAACTCTGCCGAGAAACTCGGTTGCTTCCTCCATGATAGTAAGGTCTGCGGTAAGGTTCATGTCGTAAACACCGTCAAAGCCGAGAGCCTTGAGCGCTGCAACCATCTTACCCTCGCAGTCCGTACCGGGCTCGTATCCGAAGCACTCACCGATCTGTGCGCGAACGGAGGGAGCGGTACAAATGAGAACGTGCTTATTGGGATCTGCGATCGCTTCTCTTATCTTATCAGTATCGTCTCTTTCATAAAGAGCACCAACAGGACAAGCAACGATACACTGTCCGCAGTTTACGCAAGAGGTCTCGCCAAGCTTCTGCTCAAAAGCGGAAGCGATGTGCGTATCAAATCCTCTGTCGTTAGCTCCGATAACGCCAATTCCCTGCACCTTCTGGCACGCTGCTACGCAACGGCGGCAGAGGATACACTTGTTGTTATCACGGATAATGGGGGTTGAGTTATCAATATCGTAATGATTCTTAACACCCTCGAATTTGGTTTCGTCAACGCCGTACTCAAGGCAGAGCTTTTGAAGCTCGCAGGTCGTGCTGCGTACGCAGGACAAACACTTACGGTCGTGGTTAGAGAGCAAAAGCTCAAGGTTAGTCTTTCTCGACTTGTTGATCTTGGGCGTGTTGGTGAGTATCTCCATACCCTCGGTAACGGGATATACGCACGCAGTAACCATACGGAAGGGTCTTCCTCCCTCAGATACCTCAACAAGGCAAAGACGGCATGCGCCGATTTCATTTATATCTTTAAGATAGCAAAGCGTGGGAATGTCTATTTTAGCAGCTCTTGCCGCTTCAAGAACCGTGGATCCCTTGGGTACGTCATACTGTACGCCGTTAATTTTTATGCTGATAGTTTCCATATCCTTGGTTCTCCTTTCTTATGCCTTATAGATTGCGCCGAACTTACAGCTTGCGATACAAGCGCCGCACTTGATACACTTAGCGGTATCAATAACGTGAGGCTGCTTAACAGTTCCCGATATTGCGTTAACGGGACACTTTCTTGCACAAAGAGTACAACCCTTACACTTATCGGGATCGATCTTGTACTGAAGCAGGCTCTTACATACGCCGGCAGGACACTTCTTGTCAACGATATGTGCAATATACTCATCTCTGAAGTAACGGAGGGTGGAAAGAACGGGGTTAGGAGCCGTCTGTCCAAGACCGCAAAGAGATGCGCTCTTGATGTAGTTGGAAAGCTCCTCGAGCTTATCGAGGTCCTCCATCTCGCCGTTTCCTGCGATGATCTTATCGAGTATTTCGAGAAGACGTCTTGTACCTACACGGCAGGGGGTACACTTTCCGCAGGACTCGTCAACGGTAAAGTCGAGGAAGAAGCGAGCAAGGTCAACCATACAGGTATCCTCGTCCATAACGATAAGTCCGCCCGAACCCATCATAGAGCCGATCGCGATAAGGTTATCGTAGTCGATAGGCGTGTCGATAAGAGAAGCGGGGATACATCCACCGGAAGGTCCACCGGTCTGCGCTGCCTTAAACTTCTTTCCGTTAGGAATACCGCCACCGATCTCCTCAACTACCTCGCGAAGCGTTGTTCCCATAGGAACCTCAACAAGTCCGGTATTGGTGATCTTTCCGCCGAGAGCGAATACCTTAGTACCCTTGGACTTCTCAGTTCCCATTGCGGTAAACCACTCGGGACCGTTGAGAATGATCTGGGTAATATTTGCATATGTTTCAACGTTATTAAGAACAGTAGGCTGTCCGAAAAGTCCCTTTACTGCAGGGAAAGGAGGACGGGGACGGGGCTCACCTCTGTTACCCTCGATAGAGGTCATGAGAGCGGTCTCCTCGCCACATACGAACGCGCCCGCACCGAAGCGGAGCTCGATGTCAAAGTTGAAGCCTGTGCCAAAAATATCCTTACCGAGCAAGCCGTACTCACGAGCCTGCTTGATAGCGACCTCAAGACGGTGAACCGCAATAGGATACTCTGCACGAACGTAGATAAATCCTTCGTCAGCGCCGATCGCGTATCCCGCGATAGCCATAGCCTCGAGAACTGCATGGGGGTCACCCTCAAGGATAGAACGGTCCATGAACGCACCGGGGTCACCCTCGTCTGCGTTACAAGCAACGTACTTCTTTACGTTTCCTCTGTTACCCGAAGCAAACTTCCACTTAAGACCCGTGGGGAATCCGCCGCCTCCGCGTCCACGAAGTCCGGAGTCAAGTATGGTCTGGATAACGTCGTCGGGAGTCATCTCCGTCAGAACCTTACCGAGTGCCTGATAACCGTCCATTGCTATGTATTCGTCAATGTTTTCGGGGTTGATAACACCGCAGTTACGAAGCGCTATTCTCTTCTGCTTCTTGTAGAATGCAGTTTCGGAAAGAGATGTTGCATGGTGAATGTCCTTGTCGTTTGCCTCGTGATATACGAGTCTTTCAACGGGACGTCCCTTGAGGAAGTGCTCCTCAACGATTTCGGGCACGTCCTCGGGCTTTACGCAGCTGTAGAACGTTCCCTCGGGATATACTATCATAATCGGACCAAGAGCGCAAAGACCGAAGCATCCGGTGAGCACGACCTTTACCTCGTCCTGAAGTCCGCGAGCGACAAGCTCGGCATTCATAGCTTCCTGGATCTTAAGACTGTTGGAAGACGTACAGCCTGTACCGCCGCAAATCAAAACGTGTGTTCTAATCATTTTCCTTTTCCTTTCGTTTAGTCAAAATCAGTTGCCAAGTGCACCGATCGTGTATTCCTCAACTACTTTTCCGCCCTTGAGGTGCTTTTCAACGATCTCGCTTGCCTTTTCTGCGTCGAGCTTTACGTAGGTAACCTTTTCCTTACCCTCCTCGTATACCTCAACAACGGGCTCGTACTGACAAATTCCGATGCAGCCCGTCTGTGTTACGGTAACCTTGTCGGAAAGATTTGCGCTCGCAACTCCCTCAACGAAAGCGTTAAGCACGGGTCTTGCTCCGGCAGCGATTCCGCAGGTTGCCATTCCGACTACTACGCGAGTAGCGGCAGCGCCTTCACGGATAACTACCTTGTTCTGCATTCTTTCTCTGATTGCAGCAAGTTCAGCCAAAGATTTCATAATAATTCCTCCGTTTATTTATGTCAAATTATTTTTCATTATGTGTACTGTTCCTTAAGATATTCCGCTATCCAGGCTTGCACCTCAGGCTCGGCAAGCGATATTTGCGCTCCGAGCACCTCGCGAAGCTCGCGAGTGTCAAGCCTTACGCTGCGCTCCTCGGTAACGTCCTCGAAAAGAAAATCTATTTCGGGGCTTCCCGCGATCAGTATGCATACGGTTGACACGATATCGCCAATGGGCATAAAATCGATGCTTTTCGTATCAAACGTCGCCGTGAGCATCGTTCCGTGAAGCGCTTCCTCGGTAGACGACCAAAGAGTCAACTCTCCACCCGTCTGCTCAGCCGCAAGCTTAAGAAGCGGCAAGCCAAGTCCGACCTTTCTCGTTGTCCTCGTAGTATAAAAGGGGCTCGTGACGTTCTTCGCCACCTCCTCAGTCATACCGCAGCCGTCGTCCTTGATAGTCAAGGTAAGCCAACCGTCCGAGTCGGTAACAAGCGAGATGTACACGTTCTTCGCATTAGCTACCACAGAGTTTTTCGCAACGTCAAGAATATTAAGTGACAGTTCTTTCATATGTAAAATTATTTATACTTTGCAAGTATGCCTTCGATGTCGTTAACACCGAGCTTTCCGTAAACCTCGTTGTTAACGGTAAGCACGGGAGCAAGTCCGCATGCACCGATACATCTGGTTGCTTCAAGCGAATACTTTCCGTCGGGAGTCGTAGAGCCCGAGGGGAGTCCGAGAACCTGCGTGATCTTGTCAAGAAGATCTCCGCTTCCCTTTACGTAGCAAGCAGTTCCCAAGCAAACAGCGATAGAAACGTCGCCCTTGGGGTTGAGAACGAACTGAGAGTAGAAAGTAGATACGCCGTATACTTCCTCAAGGGATACTCCCATTCTTACAGCAATGATCTTCTGCACCTCGATAGGCAGGTATCCGTAGATCTCCTGAGCCTCCTGCAGTACAGGCATCAATGCGCCCTTTGTTCCGCGGTACTTCTCAATAACAGCAATAAGCTGCTCTTCCTGAGCCTTTGTTCCACGAAACATTACTGTGGTCAAATTCTTTTTCATAACGAAAAATTCCTCCGTTTTTATTTTATTTATTTTTAAAATAAATACTAAAATTAGTCCTGACCGTTGAGATATTCAAACAGTCTTTTTCTGACGAGCGCGGAGCTGTACGGCTCGTCGTCAAGCAGGACGGAATTGTCCGCCTCGCTTATATCCCATAGGTGGTGCGCGTCCGACGAAACGACGTGCTTCATAGCCTTGCTTATCGGATATTCGCCGTTTATTCTCTCAATGCTTTCAGCGTCGTTCAGTTCAAAGCAATCAAAGCCGTAATCTGCGGGAATATCTCCGAGCACCGATATGATGCCGTTCGACTCTCTGTCTACGTGAGCGGGATGTACGTGAGCGCCGTATTTTCTCGCGAGCTCTACTGCCTCGCCCATAGACAGATCAGTAGCCGATATAAGGAGCCTTTGCTCCTCGCCCACTATCTCGTCGTCGCCGTCAAGCACGAGTTGATTTCCGAAGATCTCCGGACGGTTTTTTATATTCATCAGGTGTCCCTCGATCGCAGTGTCAAATCGCATTGCGTCGTCAAGATTTTCAAAAAGACAAACGAGGTGAACGTCCTCGGCGGTGGAAAGCTCCATTCCCGCAACGGCTATTATTCCCTGTCTTTTGCATGCTTCGAAAAACGCGGGACAGTTTTTGCAGGAATTGTGGTCGGTAAGAGCCACTATCTGCAAGCCCTTGAGGGCTGCCATTCCCGCTATGTTATTCGGTGTCATATCATCGTCCGCGCAAGGCGACAGACATGAATGAATATGCAAATCGTAATAGTAAGGTGTCATATCACACCGACAATTTTCGCGCAAACGGTAAAGGTATCTTCCTTTGCCGAAAGGACGTTAACGCCCATGCTCTGCGCTTTCTCGATAACTCCGTCGTCAGCCTTTACGCCCTCGGACAAAATTATACACGCGGGATCTGCAAGCGTTGCAACCGCAACTATATTTACGTTCGACATTATGGTTACCCACGCGTCTCCCGATTTTGCTCTGCCCATTACCCAGCTCAAAAGATCTCCCGCATATCCCCCCGTGACCTCGCGGTCGGGCTCGGGCATACACAAGACTTCAAAGCCGAGCTCAAGTGAAAGTTCCCGTACAGTCATAAAAACCTCCGAAATTACTGCTCCTTTTGGCCGCCGAGGTTATCACGAAGCCTTATGAGGCAGTCGGATACGTCCGCCTCGCCTCTTATTATGTCCTCAGCCAGCGCGTGGCAGTTAGGCGCGCCGCAAGAGCCGCAATCAAGATGCGGCAGGCACTTGTATATTTTTTCAACGGCAGACATCTTGGAAATAGCCGTAAGTCTGTCCTCGGAAAGTGCCGAGCTTTGCGTATTTATAAGAATGTTGTCCGCGTCGTCAAGCAACACCGAGTCAGGAAGATTTTCCTCACCTTTAGGGGAGTTACGCGATATCGGCAGATATTTTCTGAACGAGCGGAGCCTTGCCTTTGCTACGTACGGGTTTTCCACATTAAGCGTTCCGCCGACACAGCCGCCGTTACAAGCGTTAAGCTCGATAAATTCAAGATTGTGTATCGTGCCGTTATCTATCTGCTCAAGGACGTTGATACAGTTCTCAATTCCGTCAGCCGCAAGGTATTTATCCGAGCGAAGCGAGGTCGCCTCACCGCCCGTACCTGCCCAGTTCAGTCCGATTATTCCCGTCTGGAACAAAGAAAGCGGATTTTTAATATCCTTTATCCTTGCACGAAGCTTAAAGTACAGGTCGTTTATCGCCAAAGCGCCGTTCACAGCGCTCTTGCTCACACCCAAGGGATTTTTAACGTAGCTTATCTTCGCAGGACAAGGAGAAATGAACAAAACGCAGATATCCTCATCCGAAAGCTCGGGATGCGTCGCCTTTGCCTCCTTGCGCGCTAAGCTTGCCGCATACTCAATAGGCGGCACTATCGGCAAAAGATTTTCCGCAAGATAAGGATAACGAAGTGCCACAAGTCTTACGATAGCAGGGCACGCAGAGCTTATGACGGGCTTTTGTATCCCCTCTTTTTTGAGATAACGGATAGTGTACTCCGTTATTATCTCTGCCGCGCGCGAAACCTCGAATACCGCGTCAAATCCGCATTCAAGAAGCGCCGTAAGTATGTAGTCAACGTCGTCAAGTTCCTCGAACTGTCCGTACAGCGCGGGAGCAGGCAGTGCAATTTTATATTTGTAGTCAGCGAAATCCTCAAAGCGGTCGTACGTAGCCTTTTTTGCCTGATACGGACACACGCGGATACACTCGCCGCAGTCTATACATTTATCCTCCTTGATTATCGCGTGCCCGTCGCGCACGCGTATAGCCTCGGTAGGACATCTCTTGATACAGTTGGTACATCCCTTGCACTTGGATATATCAAGTGTAACAGAATGCTTGTAGTTCAACATTATTACCTCTTTTCAGGCAGGCTCAAACGTTTACGGTCATATAGATCGTAGTACCCTTTCCCACCTCAGATTCGATTTTCATGTTGTCGGTATATCTTTTCATATTGGGAAGTCCCATTCCCGCGCCAAATCCGAGCGAGCGGATATTGTCGGGAGCGGTCGAATAGCCCTCCTGCATTGCAAGCCCGATATCCGAAATACCGGGGCCGTTGTCTGCAAGCTTTATTTCAATTCGGTCTACGTACACGTCAACGTCAGCATAGCCGCCGTTTGCGTGTATGACCATGTTTATCTCACCCTCGTACATCGCAACAGATACTCTGCGAATGGTTTCGGGAGAAAATCCCATCTCACGCAAGTGCTTCTTGATCCTTACGGAAGCCTCTCCCGCAGACGTAAAATTATCGCCGTCGATGTCAAAGTGGAAGTTTACACTCTCATCCATCTATAATTTCCCCACCCTCAAGTCCGTTTTTATAGAGCTTGCCGCACGCGGTATACATTCTCTCATTGCTTGCAAGAACGACTATGCCCGCGTCGTCTGCCAAGGAAACGATATCCTCCGTCGGGATCTTTCCTCTTACGAATACTATGCAACGCATATCCATCATAACAGCAGTCCTTACGACCTGGGGATTGCAAAGTCCCGTCAGGAGTACCGCCTGATCCTTAACGAATGCCAGAACGTCGCTCATCATATCGCATCCGCAAGCAGAGTGAACGCTGCCGTCCAGCTTATCCTCACCGCAAAGAACCTTCGCGCCGAGCAATTCAGCAATAGTTCTAATTTTCATTTTTGCCTCCAAAGTGAGTCTTTTATAGACACGGTCATATGCGAGTGTATATAACCTTATATATTATACAACATATTTCCCAAAAAGTCCATAGATTTTTTCAATATTTTTCAATATTTTCTAAAACTTTTATTTTGCGTCGTACCACGTATCTCCGATATTCGCCTCTACGTCAAGCGGAACAGAAAAGGCAACGGCGTTCTCCATGCAGTCCACCAAGATCGCCTTGACCGCCTCGCTCTGGGTTCTGCGGCATTCGATAAGCAGCTCGTCGTGGACCTGCAAAATAAGCGTTGCGTCTACTCCCTTTTCCCGCAAAGCATCTGCAACTCTGATCATGGCAATTTTAATTATATCCGCCGCAGTTCCCTGAATAGGGCTGTTCATCGCGACGCGCTCGCCGAATTTCTGAACGTTTTTGTTAGATGCGGTAAGCTCGGGAATATATCTTCTTCTGCCGAACTCCGTCGTGACGTAGCCGTCCTCGCGTGCCCTTGTCTTTATCCCCTCAAGATACTCCGATACCTTGGGGTATCCCGCAAGATAGCTCTCGATGTAAAGCTTTGCCTCTTTTCTCGTTATACCGAGGTCCTCGGAAAGCGAATGCTCGCCTATGCCGTAGACTATTCCGAAATTTACAGCCTTGGCGCGCTTTCGAAGCTCGCCCGTGACCTGCTCCGCGGGCACACCGAAAACGGTCGCCGCAGTTGCCGTATGAATATCCTCGCCCCTCAAAAAGGCGTTTTTCATATTTTCGTCGCCCGATATGTGTGCGAGCAGACGAAGCTCGATTTGCGAGTAATCCGCATCGATTATAACATATTCGTCGTTTTTGGGAATAAAATATTTACGGAAGCGCTTTCCCATTTCAGTCCTTACGGGAATATTCTGAAGATTCGGCTCTGCCGACGAAAGTCTGCCCGTTGCCGTTCCCGTCTGGTTAAACAGGGAGTGTATTCTTCCCTCTTTGTCCGCCGCCTTTGCAAGTCCGTCCGCATAGGTGGATTTGAGCTTAGTGACGTGTCTGTATTCAAGAATGTCAGAAATTATACCGTACCTCGGCGCTAGCTTTCCGAGCGTTTCCGCATCGGTGGCATATCCCGTTTTGGTCTTCTTCCCTGCGGGAAGCCCCATCTTCTCAAAGAGCACCTCGCCAAGCTGCTTGGGAGAATTTATGTTAAACTCCTCACCCGCTTGACTGTAAATGCGAGCTTTGAGATCGTCCGAGATTCCAACAAGCTCACGTCCGTATTCCTCTATACCGCGAACGTCGATGCGAAATCCCGCAAGCTCCATGTCAGCAAGCACTCTCGCAAGAGGGATCTCGATACCGTAAAGCAGCTCGTGCGCATTCTCCGCTTCAATTTCCTTTGAAAGCACCGCGTAGAGCGCAAACAGGCTCTGTGCCGCATTTTCCTTTGACTCCGTGCCTCCGATATACGTAGCGAGCACGTCCTCAAAAAGGTACTTGCTTCTGCCTGAGTTTAATACGTATGCCGCGAGCATAGTATCAAACGCGCACTCTCCAACACTTACGCCAATAGCCGCAAAATGCTTGTATATCTCCTTGTAATCGTGACAAACGATAGAGACGCTATGCACAAGCTCGGGCAAGATCGCATCGTCAAAAGAGACCTTTGCGCATTTTTCTCCGTCGCAAATGGTCATCGCACCGTCACTAAGGCAAAGCGCCACTGTCTTTCCCTTAAAATACTCCGCTATTCCCTCGCATATCGCTCCGCATTCGCAAGAGCACTCCGCGCTCGCGGCAACCTCCGTTTGCTCCTCGGCTTGCGCTTCGTCTTTTTCTTCGACTTTTCTTTCAAGTCGTACGCCCTCAAGACCGAATTTTTTGATAAATGCAAAGAATTCAAGCTCTGTGAAAAGCTCGTAAAGAGCCTTTTTGTCAGCTCCCTTATATTCACTCGCCTCAAGAGCTGTGTCGATCGGCGCATTCACGTCGATCCTTGCAAGCGTTCTCGAAAGATACGCCATGTCCTTGCCGTTCGTCAGCTTTTGCTTTACAGAGACAGAGAGCGGTAACCCGTCAAGCTTTTCGTAAAGCGAGTCCATATTTCCGTAGTCGGCAATAAGCTTAAGCGCCGTTTTCTCACCTATTCCCGCAACTCCGGGGATATTATCGGACGAGTCGCCCATAAGCGCCTTTACGTCCACGAATACGTCGGGCTTTATGCCGTAAGTTTCAAAAAATACGCTCTCCGTGTATTCAATAGTTTCCTTTGTTTTAACAAGCAAAACGCTTACGCCCTCGTCGATAAGCTGAAGCGAATCGCGGTCTCCCGTAAGGATATACGCGTGAACTCCGTCTCTCGATGCGCTTTTTGAAAGAGTACCGAGTATGTCGTCCGCCTCATATCCCTCGCAGGTGAGAACTCTGTATCCAAGCGCGCTCATGCACTCCTTTGCGTACGGAAGCTGAACCGCAAGCTCCTCGGGCATGCCCTTTCTGTTTGCCTTGTAGCCGTCGTACATTTTGTGCCTGAACGTGGGCGCTTTAAGGTCAAAAGCGACCACGCAGTAATCGGGGCGAAGCGCATCGACGTGCCTTGAAATTATATTGACCATACCGTAAACGGCATGTGTATAAAGACCGTTTTTATTGGTAAGCGGACGGATACCGTAGTACGCTCTGTTGAGAATACTGTTTCCGTCGATAACAAGCATCTTTTTCATATATCAGAACCTCGCTAACGCTTTAAAATATATCTTTGAGTTACCTTATATTATATCATTTTGCTACGAAAATGTCAATAGAATAAACGGAGGAATAATGCTGCAAATTTTTATAAAAAAAACAAAGAAATGTCTTTTAATGACAGCCATATTTCTTTTGAGCGTATCTCTTTCTTTCAGCTCTTGCGGGAAAAATGAAAACAGCAAAAACAACATAGAGGAAAGCGCTCCCCCGCCCCCGAAATATGCAAGCTTTCCGACCGTAATTATTGATGCGGGCCACGGAGGAGAGGACGGCGGCACGAGCGGCGCTGACGGAACGCTCGAAAAGCATTTGAACCTCGCCCTTGCCCTTGAGCTTGAAGAAATGCTTCGGTCTATGGGAGTGAAAACACGCTTGACGCGCACAGAGGACGTACTGCTTTATGACCGTAACAGCGACTACGAGGGGCACAAAAAGGCGCAGGACGCGGCGGCGCGTATCGCGATCGCCGAGGAATACGACAGCGCGATCTTTATAAGCATACATATGAATTCCTTTCCTCAAAAGCAGTACCGCGGCTTACAGGTCTATTACTCTCCTCTCACACCCGAATCAGAAAAAATTGCGGCAGAGATACAGTCGCTTACCGCTAAAAATTTACAGCCCGACAACGCAAGACAGATCAAGCCGATAGGTAAAAACGTGTATATCATGAACAAGATCGCTCACCCGGCTGTGCTTGTTGAGTGCGGCTTTCTTTCAAACCCCGAGGAGTGCGCGCTCCTTTCAAGTAAGGAATACCAAAGTAAGCTTTCGCTCGTCATCTGCGGTGCTGTTTTAAATTATTTTGACAGTATAGAAAATACTTGATTTTTTTTTGAAAGTATAGTATAATATTGTCGAAATATAAGAAACGCAAGGTAAAGGACACGCAAATGAAAGGAATAAAAACAGTTTATATATGCTCCGAATGTGAATACGAAAGTCCAAAGTGGCTCGGAAAATGTCCTCGTTGCGGCTCTTGGAACAGCTTTGTTGAGGACGTCGTTCAAAGCTCCCCCGAGGTGTCCGTACAGCCAAGACGAACGTCGGTCATCAATTCGGGAAACAACAAGGCATCGAAATTTTCAGACCTTTCCTTTGAGGAATATATCCGTTCAACAACGGGAATATCCGAGCTTGACAGAGTGCTAGGCGGCGGACTTGTCGCAGGCTCAGTAGTGCTTTTATCGGGTGAGCCCGGTATAGGAAAATCCACTCTTTTGCTCCAGATATGCGACTATCTCGGCAAGAGTAAGACCGTTATGTACGTGTCGGGCGAGGAGTCGACCTCGCAGCTCAAGCTTCGCGCGCAAAGACTCTCCGTAAAGGGTGACAACCTCTATATCCTTACCGAAACGAATATAGAAAACATCCTCTCCGAAGCATCAAAAATCAAGCCCGACGTTATTATCGCGGACTCCGTTCAGACGATGTACTCGGATAAGATCAATTCCGCGCCCGGCAGTGTGACCAACGTAAAGGAGGTCGCAATGGCGTTCATCGCCAAGGCAAAGAGCGAGGGTATCTCCGTCATTCTCGTAGGGCACATAAACAAGGAAGGCAGTATCGCAGGGCCTAAGGTGCTTGAGCATATGGTCGATGCGGTGCTCAATTTCGAGGGTGACAAAAAGCAGACCTACCGAATCATCCGTGCAAACAAAAACAGATACGGCTCGACTAATGAGATAGGCGTGTTTGAAATGACCGATACGGGCCTCAGGCAGATAGAAAACCCCTCGGAAATGCTGCTTGCCGACCGTCCTACGGACGCATCGGGCAACTGCGCCGTTTGCACCATGGAGGGCACGAGGCCTATCGTCGCGGAGGTACAGGCGCTCGTTACGCAGACCGCATTCCCCGCCCCGCGCCGCACCTCAAACGGTATTGATTATAACAGAACCTATCTCATTCTTGCCGTGCTTGAAAAGCGGCTCGGACTTCGCTACTCCAGCCACGACGTGTACCTTAACGTAATCGGCGGTATGCAGATAGACGAGCCCGCATCCGACCTTGCGATCGCGCTCGCGCTCATCTCCTCGCTCTCCGATACGGTCATTCCCGACTCGCTCATAGCAATCGGAGAAATCGGACTTTCGGGCGAGTGCCGCGGAATTGCGAACATTGAAATGCGCGTAAAGGAAGCCGCGCGTCTTGGATTTACCAAGGCTATCGTTCCCTCGCACAATTTCAAGGCAGCTTCGGCAATCAAGGGCATAGAAATCGTTCCCGTAAAAAACATCTACGAGCTTCTTAAGCTCCTAAAAAATACGGACAAAAAATAATAAGGAATAAAAAATGAAAAAGAAAATACTTAAGGCTCTTATAATCTTTATCGTTGCCGTTTTTCTCCTCATAGTTACTGTTTTTTCAGCCTTTTCTATCGGTGAGAAGATCGTATTCGCAGACTTTTACTCCAATTCCGAGATCTATTGCAAGGCCCCCGGACTTTGGAACGGCTACGTACAGCAGGGCTACTGCTCCGTGACGGGTGAGAACGTCCGCCTTTCCTGCGGATTTATGAATAACGGCAAACCCTCGCGCATCTATATACTCCCCGAGAACGGAGAGAGGGCTGAATACGTCGAGCTGTTCTTCTCTGACGGCACTCCCTACGCTGAGCACACGGGAGGCGTTGCCGTATACGGTGATACCGTTTTCGTAACCGGCACTACGAGCATTGATATCTTTTCATACGCCGACGTTACCGACGGTGACGGCAAGGCGACCATGAAGACGGATTTCCCGACTCTGATCGACCCCGCTTATTGCTTTGTAAGCGGTTCTGACCTTTACGTCGGCTCGTTTTACCGCGCCGGAAACTATGAAACATTTGCTGAAGAAAGAATAACCACCCCCGCAGGTGATTCAAATACAGCTATTATGGCGGTTTATCCCATTGACGTAAACACCTGCTACCCTGCAAGCGAAGCACCCACCCTCTTTTATTCAACGACGGGACTTGTGCAAGGCGCGGCACTCACCGAGGACGGCAAAATGATACTTACCACGTCGTACGGTATTGCAAAGAGTCACCTATATGTTTATGACACCGAAAGAGCCACCGCAATGGACGGTCTTTACACCTTTGGAGAGTATTCCGTTCCCCTCAAATATCTTGACTCGACCTCTCTTATCGAAGATATAGAAGCGCCGCCGATGGCAGAGGAGATCATTTACGAGGACGGGACGATATACATCATGAACGAATCCGCATCAATGAAATATCTGTTCGGTAAGCTCACAACGGGCTCTTACGTTTACGGATATAAATATCAATAAATTAACACGGGCGTATTAAAACGCCCGTGTTTTTGCATAACGAAAAGCCTTCTCCCGTGGAGAAGGCTTACTGAAAATAAGCCTCGTGCGACATAATTTCATTTGTGCGTTGCGGTTGTTTTGCGTTATGCGGACAGTCGAGGACGCCTGTCCCTACATACATAAAAATATCATCGCTTTTGTATTTTGATTAAGATTTAAAACGAATAATATTTTAAAGAACAAATCTCATTTAAATACTTGTAGGGACAGGCGTCCTCGACTGTCCGTTATAATGTTATAATTATAAATAAAAAGAAAGTCGTCGGTACGTAGGGTCCGACGACTTTTTTCATTAGAAAACGCCAAAATATATTTGACAATTAAAATTTCCGTCTTTTGCTGGGCTTGCCATACAAAAATATTTTTGTATGAAGCTTTTTGGCTCCACCTTTTTCCCGAAAAAGGTGGAAAAAACGCATCCCCGCATCCCCGCGTCCTATATCTTCTTAAGCTTTGCGAAGCTGCCCATGAGCTTTTTAGTGCCTGAGTTATCGAAGACTACCTCATAGAGGACGTCTGCGCCCATAGGCTTAACGGAGAATATCTCTCCCTCACCGAAAACTCTGTGCCACACTCTATCTCCCTCCTTGAGCATAACGAGCGGCGCGCGCTCCTTGGGCTTTGGCGGCTCGACGGGGCGCGAATATGTGCTTGCGCCGTAGTCCTCGCGAGCGGAATAGTAGGTCTTTACCTTGGGCTTCTGATAGGTGTATGCAAAGGTATCAAACTCGGGCGTTTCGTCGCATATCAGCTCGTCGGGTATCTCCTTTACAAAGCGAGACAAGGGATTATACGAGGTCTGATTATAGAGCATACGGTTGCGCGTATGAGTTATGTATATCTTATCCTTTGCTCGGGTTATGGCAACGTAGGCGAGTCTGCGCTCCTCCTCCATATCCTCGGCAAGTGCGGAATTTATATTCTGCGTTCCAGGAAAAACTCCCTCCTCCATAGCGGGAAGAAATACCACGGGAAATTCCAAGCCCTTTGCGGAGTGAACGGTCATAAGCACGACCGCATCAGCCTCTCCGTCGTATTTGTCAACCTCTGCGACAAGCGAAATCCTCTCCAAAAACGCGCCCAGCACCGTGAGCGGAGTGAGGTCAAAAGCAGAGCCAAAGGTGTCCTTTTCGGGGTCTGAATATACGTAAGCGGCGCGGTATTCATTCTCAAAATCAACAACTCCCGAAATAAACTCGTCAAGGTTGTTAAGACGTTCCTTTTCTTCCTCGCCCGCATCAATGAGTGCCTGACGGTAGCCCGACGCGTCAAGCGTGCGCATCACAAATTTCTCAAGCGTTACGTCACCGAGAAGCATCTCCGAGAGTCCGTCGATCATTCTTGCAAAATCCTTGAGCTTTGGCGCGATCCTTGAAAGTGCCGCAAACTGATCCGCGCGGCGCATGACCTCGATAGGAGTCATTCCCTGCTCCGTGGCGATCGCAAGCAACGCATCAACGCTCTTTGCGCCTATGGCGCGCTTCGGCACGTTGATTATTCTTTTGAGGCGCTCTCTGTCAGCGGGATTTATGATCACGTAAAGGTACGCGAGCACGTCCTTAATTTCCATTCGGTCGTAAAAGCTCTGTCCCGACAGGGTTACATGAGGTATTCCGCTTGCGGACATGGTGCTTTCTATCGAATTTGAAATTGCGTTGAGTCGGTACAGCACCGCTATATCGCGGTAATTGTACTTGCCGCTGAGCACAAGCTCATTTATGCGCTCGCAGATATACACAGCCTCGCTTTTTTGCGTTTCGCTTCTGTTCAGCGTAATTTTTGAATTGTCCGCTCTCTCGGTAAAGAGATGCTTACCCATACGCTTTTCGTTTTTGGCGATGACCGCGTTAGCGGCAGAAAGAATACAGTCCGTCGAACGGTAGTTGCGTTCAAGGCGGATAACCTCAGTTCCCGCTCTCCTGCCGAAATTTATTATGTTCTCAACGACCGCACCGCGGAATTTATAGATGCTCTGGTCGTCGTCACCTACGACCATTATGTTTTTATGCACCGAGCCGAGAAGCTCTGTAAGCTTGAGCTGTGCCTCGTTGGTATCCTGAAACTCGTCAACGGAAACGTAATGGAATTTGTTAGCGTAATACTCGCGTGCCTCGTCGTTGTCCTTGAGTATGTTCACAGCCTGCATGATAATATCGTCAAAGTCCAGCGCGTTGCTCTCCACAAGCCGCGACTGGTACTTTTTGTATATTCCCGCGATCTTCTCGCGTCTGTAATCTCCGCGCACGGAAAGCGCATACATCTCGGGTGTCATAAGCGCATTTTTAGCACGGCTCATCTCCGACCTTACGTTCTTCAGCTGTATCGCCTTTTCGTCAACACCCATCTCCTTCATAACTTCTTTAATGACGGATTTGGTGTTGTCGGTGTCGTATATCGAAAAATCGGATCTGTATCCTATAAAATCGGCATAGCGGCGGATTATGCGAACGCATACCGAGTGGAACGTGCCAGCCCAGATGTCGTCAACCGATATACTGTCACCAAGAGTGGCGGCAAGCCTTTGACGTATCTCCTCAGCCGCCTTTTTAGTAAAGGTTATGGCAAGGAAATTCCACGGCGCGCAGGGGCGCTCGATAAACTCGTCAAGTACGCTCTCAAGCTGCTCGCGAGGCAGCGCCAAGGCATAGCGAAGCTGCCTTACACGCTCCTCGGTAAGGTCGGCGGGAACGTATTCGCTGTGGTATGCGTTTCCGTATTTCATTATAAATCCCGCTCTGTTAACAAGGACAGTCGTCTTTCCGCTTCCCGCACCCGCAAGCACCAAAAGCGAGCCGTTTACAGAAAAAACTGCGCGTCTTTGCTCGGGATTGAGAAATTCGTAATATTTATCGAAAAGGCTTCGTTTTACTTCTAAATACTGCTTTTCAAGAGAGGTCATTCGTTTTCTCCGTTTTCGTCTTTTTGCTCGTTTTGCGTGTTAAGTAGGCGCAATATTCTCTCGCGTTGCTCTGCCTTCTGCGCCTCAAACATACGCTCGTAGGTGTCCTCCGACTCCGTTTCTTCTTCTTTTTCTTCGGGCTCGTCCGTCGGCTCTGTTCCCTTTATCAGAGGCTCGCGGCTTGCCCTTACGGCAAAGACGTCAAGTCCCTCGCGCCGCTCAAAATACGCGCTGACTCCCACCACAATAGCACCAAGGACAAATATGCCGACGGCAGCCCAAAACATGTCGAAAGGATCAAATGAAAGCTCTACGTAGTAGTCAAATATTCTTTTCGAGAAAAGCACCCAAAGCGAGGGCAAAGCGAATATTGCTATCATGGGAAGCTGATAAAGGCACAGCACTATTCTGTTCGGCACAAGAGTCACGAAAAGGCGCGTAAAGCGCGAGCGATCATGCCCATCGTAGAGATATTTTATCATCGCTACCGAAGAATATACAGCCGCCGCTGCGCCAAAAACGAACAGCACGGCAAATGCTATAACAAGCCAGAACGTCGTTTCCGAAAATACGAGCGAGTCTGCCGCTATTTCTTCTTTACCGAACAAGGAGTTACGCGAGGTCTCCCACGTCGAGTCTGTAAGCTGCCAGAGCGACATTACGCTGCGACGCCCCTCGCTGTTTTGTATAAACAAAAAGCTGTAACACTCAACGAACATGATACACACCGTTGCTATGACCGACAGCACGGGAAAGATGCATCTGAAATATATAAAGGCGAGAGCGCCCGCGTTTTTCTTTTTACGTTTCATTATGTACTGTAACTGCGGCACTTGCCGCTTCTCCTTGGTGTTTTTATTTCAAATCAAAGGTGTGGGGCAAAAGCTCGGAAAGCTTCAAGACAGAGCCGTCCGAGAGCACCACGTCAAGACTGCCGTCCGAAAACTCCGACATAACCTGACGGCAAACGCCGCACGGCATGCACCGCCCGTCCGCGCTCTCGCCTGCCTTACCGCCAACGACAGCAATAGCGGAGAAATTCTTTTTGCCGTCCGCAACCGCCGAGAAGATCGCTACTCGCTCGGCACAGCACGTAGGTGTAAAGGAAGCGTTCTCCACGTTACATCCGACGTAAACGCTTCCGTCGTTACAAAGAAGCGCCGCACCTACCAAAAAATCAGAATACGGCGCGTATGCCCTTTTTCTCACCTCTTTTGCAAGGTCTATAAGAGCTGAATATTTCATACTTATCTCCCGAAAACTTAATTTTTTGTCCTTAGATCATCGAGATTCCCTTACACTTAAAGGGTACTCCGAGAAAGTCGGCGACCGTCGCCGCTACGTCCGCAAACGTGTGTCTGACACCCAAGTCACGGGGTGTGAGCAAGGAATTACAGATAAGGCAAGGAACGTCCTCGCGAGTGTGGTCGGTACTTCTCCGAAAGCAGGGATCGCACCCGTGGTCTGCCGTAATTATAAGCAAGTCGTCGGGCAGAAGTCTATCCAAAAATCCCCCAAGCCACGCATCAAATTCAGAAAGCGCATCGGCGTAGCCCTCGGCATCGCGCCTGTGCCCGTACATCATGTCAAAATCCACCAAATTGACAAAGCACAAGCCGCGAAAGCTATGGCGCGCAAGCTGTGTGGTAACGCTCATTCCCTCGCTATTGGAGTGGGTGTATATTGATTTATTAAATCCGCGACCTGCAAAAATATCGCTTATCTTTCCGACCGCAATAGTATCGTATCCGTTTTCAAGAAGCGCGTCGGCAATAAGTCCCTCGGGGGGAGTGATTGAAAAATCCCGTCTGTCTGCGGTGCGACGGAATTCGCCCGCCTCGCCCTCAAACGGTCTTGCGATAACTCGCCCTACACCCAAGTCCGCGCCCCTCATAAGGTCACGCACTCTTTGGCAGTATTCGTAAAGCTCGGAGAGCGGTATTACGTCCGTGTGCGCCGCGATCTGCAAAACGCTGTCGGCAGAGGTATAAACGATAGGCTTGCCGCTCTTTAAGTGCTCCTCGCCGTAGTCGCTAAGCACGTCCGTGCCTGAATACGGCTTGTTGCAAAGTATTTCCTTGCCAAATATTCGGCAGAGCTCGTCTGTAACCTCAGTGGGAAATCCGTCTGGAAAGGTAGGTAACGGAGATCTCGAGATATGTCCCGCTATCTCCCAGTGACCAATAGTCGTGTCCTTGCCCGCCGATGCCTCGCGCATGCGCGCAAAGCTCGCCTTAGGAGCTTCCGCTTCTCTAAGAAAATCAAGTCCGTATATATTACCAAGTCCAAGCCTTAACAGATTAGGAATATGCAGTCTTCCTGTTCGGGAAACGCTCTTTAAGGTATGCGCTCCGACGTCGCCGAAAGCCTTTGCATCAAGTGCCTCTCCTATGCCGACGCTGTCAAGGACTATCAAAAAAACGCGCCCCGTAACACTCATAAAAACCTCTTATTTTTGCTGTATTTTTGCCGCCACGTCGAGCGCGAGCCTCATCATGTCGGTAAAGCCGCTCATTCTCTCGTCGGACGAGGTAGACTCACCCGTAACGAGGGAGTCGGACACCGTGCATATCGCAAGCGCGCGCTTACCTGCTCTCGCCGCGTTCATATAAAGCGCCGCAGCTTCCATTTCAACGGCAAGCACTCCCATCTTCTGCCACTTAAGTCCACCGCCGTTTTCGTCGTAAAACGTATCCGACGAAAAGAGATTTCCGACGTGATAGGAAAGCCCCATTTCCTCAGCTATCTCGGTCGCAGTTTTAAGTGTGCCGAAATCGCAAATGGGGGCATACGTGCCGCCGAGCGCATACTGCTCTGCATAAGAGGAATTAGTGCATGCTCCCATACCGAAAACAATATCCTTAACCCTTACGTTCTCCTGCAAAGCGCCTGCCGAGCCTATTCTTATTATACAGTCAACGTCAAAAAAATTATACAACTCGTAGCTGTAAATTCCTATTGATGGCATTCCCATTCCGCTTGCCATTACGGACACCTTAGCTCCCTGCCACGTTCCCGTATAGCCCTGCACTCCTCTTACGTTGTTAAAGAGCACGGGAGACTCGAGAAAATTCTCGGCAACAAATTTTGAGCGCAAGGGGTCGCCGGGCATGAGCACGACCTTGGCAATATCTCCCTCGCTTGCCTTTATATGAGGTGTGGGTACGTTTTTGTTTGACATATACTTTCTCCTTTATTTGGGATTATGGAAAAATTATTTCTGCACAACGCCTTCCATGTAGTAGGACGCTTCCATGTCCGCAACGCAAAGAGAGAATGCAAGCGGGAACATTTCAAGCGCCTTGCCGACTTGATTTGCGTCCTCGGGACCGGAAAAGCCCATGTGGTATCTTATCGCGAACGCCTCGTCGCGCGTAAGCTTCATAAAGCCCGAGATTATGTATACGGATTTCTCGCCGTGACCGTAAGGCAGAGTGTCCTCTATTGTGTAATAGGGTACGCTCTCCCAAACCCCGTTCTTCTTTACGTTTCTCATTTCCGTTTTGTAGAAGTTAGTCTTGCAAAGGTCGTGCAAAAGAGCTACGATAGCAAGGCTCTCCTCGCTGAAAACAAAGCCGTATTTTTCCTTAAAGCGTGGGCGTTTGGCGAAGTCGCAAAGGCACTCGTAGACGTTGAGGCTGTGTTCAAGCAGTCCGCCCTCGTAAGCACCGTGAAAACGCGTTGACGCGGGAGCGGTAAAAAAGTCGGTCTTGCTTTCTATGTACTCAAGAAGCTTATCCGCGCCCTCGCGGGTAATGCACGAATTATAAATAGTCAAAAATTTCTCTTTGTTAGTCATGTCGCACCTCGTAAATATAAAATTTCGGTTTGTTTACATACACAATTATTGTATCACATTTTGCAAAATAAATCAACGGATTTTTTACGCACACTTATGAATTTACAAGGAGTTAATAAAAAAGCGGAGATTTTCCGAAATCTCCGCTTTTTTATTAACTCCTTTAAGCAAGCTGATCCAATATCTGATCCTTAATCTGCTCCATTCCCTTGGCAGTAGGATGTCCTGAGATCTTTTCAATATTGCAAAGCTCAACGACATCCGCGCCGTAATGTGCCGCGGCATTCTTCATTCCAGCTGCTATCTCGTCATTAAGCCCCGTGTTGATAATGACGATCATTCTTGCATTTGGCATTTCCTCTCTTACCCTCTTAAAGAAAAAGCAAACACCGGGAAGAACATTCAAAAGATCTTCTTTTTGGAAATTTTCGTATTGAAGCTCTCCCACGGGAACCTTTATCCAAGAATCGTTAGTTCCTCCAAAAACGAATACCGTATTTATTTCATTCTCCCTAAAAAATCCGTCGTTCGCAAGTTTATTTATTCTTGCTATAAAGGACGTAGTTTCCGAGCAATCTCCGGAGCGCCCCATATTGCATACGGTAGAGCCGGAGTAGCTGTTATTCTGAAGCACTCTTGAGTCGGTATCAGCCATAAGTCTTTGCCACCAAAGCTCACTTGCGTCCTTAAGATCGGGCGCTTCGCTCCTGCTACCTGTATAATAAACGCGAAATCCCTCGGGAACAACACCCGAAAACGTAGAATAACTGTCGCCGAAAATCACAACATTCTTAAAATTCATAGTTTTTCCTTTCTCGACCGTTTGGAGTGTATTGAATTACTTCATCAAGGTCCACTGTATAGTACTTTGATTTTTGCTTTTTTAGCATATTGCAATTACATCAATTATATCACGGTTTCATTTTCGTGTCAATATCATATCAGCTATATTCCCATCAATAAAGAGATAAAAACAGAAAAAAATTTGCATAAAATATAGACACGTATAAAATTTTGTGGTATAATATAATGAAATTTTGTTTTTTGAGGTAAAAATGATGCGTATAAGAGTGATTTGCCCGTATTCATTTGGAGCAAATACCTATCTTTTGATCTCGGGCACTCATGCGCTCGTCGTCGATCCCGCCGTTTCGGTCGAGGCTATATCCGCAGTGCTTTCCGAGGAGGGCGCGACGCTTGATGGAATACTTCTGACTCACGGGCATTTCGACCACACCACCGCGGTTGACACGGTAAGAGATGCTTACCAAATTCCCGCCTATATTCACTCGCACGACGCGGTAATGCTTGAGGACGCACACAAGAGTGCGTTTTACACCTTCTTTCAAAAGGAGTGTACTCACCGCAAAGCGGAGCGCACGCTCGCTGACGGCGACGTTATTCCCCTCGGGGAGGAAAGCATCACAGTCATTCACACTCCCGGACATTCGGGCGGTAGCGTATGCTTTTTGTGCGGCGACATTCTCGTAAGCGGAGATACGCTTTTTTCGAACAGCGTAGGACGAACCGATCTTTGGAGCGGTAACACCGCCTCGCTTCGCTCCTCGCTCGACTATCTCGGCAAGCTCGACGGCTCAATTACGATATACCCCGGTCACGGAGAGCCATCAACTCTTGCCTCGGCACTTGAGAGCGCAAAATTCTTCTTTTAATTTGCTTTTAACAAAAACGACGTAACATACACGAAAGGACTAAAAAATGGATTATCAATCACTTGCAGAGCTTCTTTTCCCGAACGTAAATAAAACTCCTGCCGATCTTGAAGCAGGGTTTCCGCCCCGCGCACTCCCCGAGGGCGCAAAGGTTACTCGCTTTGCTCCCAGCCCCACGGGATTTGTTCATTTCGGCGGTCTGTTCCCCACCACCGTTGCGGAGCGCCTCGCTCACCAAAGCGGAGGTGTGCTCTATCTTCGAATTGAGGACACCGACGCGCGACGTGAGGTTGCGGGCGCGGCAGAGGGACTTATAAAGACTCTTTCACGCTACGGAATAAACTTCGACGAGGGAGCAGTGCTTGACGCTGACGGCAAGGTCTGCGACAAGGGCATATACGGCCCTTACAAGCAGAGTCTTCGCGGCCCTATTTATCACGTTTACGCAAAGCAGCTCGTTAAGGAGGGCAAGGCGTACCCCTGCTTTACTGCACAGGACGAGCTCGAGGAGATACTCTCCGTAAACAAAAAAGAGGAGCTTAAAAACACCGACTGGCAGGCAGAGGCGGAAAGCCGCCGCCGAGAGATGCTCAGGGCAAGAGAGATAACCCTTGAGGAGGTAGAGCAAAACCTCAAAGCGGGCAACCCATTCGTTCTTAGAATTCTTGCCGACGGTGCGCCCGACAGAAAGGTTAAATTTACCGACCTCGTAAAGGGCAACATGGAAATCCCCGAAAACGACGAGGACTTCGTGCTTCTCAAGTCCGACGGTATTCCCACCTACCACTTCGCGCACGCCGTTGACGACCACCTTATGGGCACGACTCACGTAATTCGCGGAGAGGAATGGCTCCCCAGCCTTGCAAAGCATCTTCAGCTTTTCAGATACCTCGGCTTTAAGACTCCCAAGTATCTTCACATAGCGCAGATAATGCGCCTTGACGAGAACGGCAACAAGAAAAAGCTTTCAAAGCGCGACATGGGCGCTAACATGGACGACTACACTCGCATGGGATACTGCCCCGAGGCAGTCTGCGAGTACGTAATGACGCTTCTCAACTCCAACTACGAGGAGTGGAGAATGCAAAACCCCGACAAGTCCTACCTTGAATTCCCGTTCAACATAAAGAAAATGTCCGTTTCGGGCTGTCTTTTCGACTTTGACAAGCTCAACGACGTATCAAAGAACGTCATCTCCCGCATGGACGCGCAAAAGGTCACCTCGGCAGTCACCGAGTGGGCACTTGAATTTGACAGACCTTTCGGCGAATTGCTTCGCGACAACGCCGACATGGCAACCGCGATATTCGCCATAGGCAGAGGCGGCAAAAAGCCGCGTAAGGACCTTGCGACGTGGTGTGACGCAAAACCTTACATGGGATTTTTCTTCGATGAATACTTCACCGTTGAGTGCCCCTACCCCGACAAGTTCCCCAAAGAGGATATACTGAGCGTGTTTGACGGCTTCCTCGCGACCTACGATGAGAGTGACGACATGAACGCTTGGTTTGAAAAGATAAAGGCGGTTGCCGAGGCAAACGGCTACACTCCCGACATGAAAGCGTACAAGGCAACACCCGAGGCATTCAAGGGCAACGTCGCTGACGTAAGCATGTTCTTGCGCCTTGCGGTAACGGGAAAGGTCAACTCCCCCGATATGTATTCCGTAATGCAGATACTCGGTAAGGATAAGGTTACCGAGAGGATCAACAAAATGAAAGATTCGCTGTAATATAAAGCAAAGGAAAAACGAAAATGGCAGAAATAGCAAATAACTTTATTCACGATATAATAGACGCTGACCGCTTGGAGCACCCCGAAAAAAAGGTTCATACCCGTTTTCCACCCGAGCCTAACGGTTATCTCCATATCGGCTCTGCAAAGGCTATACTTATAAACTACGAAACGGCGAAGAAGTACGGCGGTAAGTTCAATCTACGCTATGACGACACCAACCCTGCAAAGGAGGACGTTGAGTACGTTGAGTCCATTTACGAGGACCTTACGTGGCTTGGCGCAACCCCCGACGGCGGAATCTTCTACGGCTCGGACTACTTTGATAAGTGCTACGAGTACGCCGAAAAGCTTATTATGGACGGCAAGGCGTACGTTTGTGACCTTAACGCCGAGGAAATGAGAGAGTACCGCGGTACTCTTACCGAGCCCGGTAAGGAAAGTCCCTACCGCAATCGCTCGGTCGAAGAAAACCTCGACCTGTTCCGCCGTATGCGCGCAGGTGAGTTTCCCGACGGAAGCCGCACGCTCCGTGCAAAGATAGACATGGCAAGCCCCAATATGAATATGCGCGACCCCGCTATTTACCGCATAGTTCACACCTCGCATCACCGTCAGGGCGACAAGTGGTGCATCTATCCCCTTTACGACTACGCGCACCCCATTCAGGACGCGCTCGAGGGTATCACCTATTCGCTCTGCTCTCTTGAATTTGAAAACCACCGCCCTCTTTACGAGTGGGTGATTGATAACATCGGCTTTGAAATGCCCCCCATGCAAAGAGAGTTTGCGCGCCTTAACGTAACAAACACAGTTATGTCAAAGCGCTACCTCAGATACCTCGTTGAGAACGACATGGTCGACGGCTGGGACGACCCCCGTCTCCCCACCATCTGTGCGCTCCGCAGACGCGGCTACACTCCCTCGTCCATATTCAACTTTGTACGCAGCGCAGGAATTTCCAAGGCAAACAGCCTTGTTGATATCGAGATGCTTGAGCACTGCATACGCGAGGAGCTTAATGCGTCAGCCCCCAGACGAATTGCAATCGAAAATCCCATAAAGGTAGTTATCGACAACTATCCCGAGGACAAGGTTGAGTACTTCAATCTCCCCAACAATCCGCAGAACCCCGAAGCAGGCACACGCGCGCTTCCCTTCTCTCGCGAGATATTCATTGACGCGTCCGACTTTGCCGAGGTTCCCCCGCCAAAGTTCTTCCGCCTTAAACCCGAGGGCGAGGTAAGACTTATGGGAGCTTATATAATCAAGTGCGGTGAGATAGTTAAGGACAGCGACGGAAATGTTGTTGAAATTCACGCAACGGCAGATCTTGAGACTGGCAACGGCAACCCCGTAGACGGCAGAAAGATCAAGGGCACTATCCATTGGCTCTCCGCCACTCACGCCGCTGACGCTACGCTCATGCTCTACGACCGTCTTTTCACTATCGAGAACGTAAACGCAATTCCCGAGGATAAGACGTATAACGATTATCTCAACCCCGACTCCCTTACGGTAGTAAAGGGCGCGAAGATAGAGCCCTCCCTAACCGAGGCAAAGGCGGGAGACAAATTCCAGTTTGTAAGAAACGGATATTTCTGCTGTGACTCCAAGAACGCGGGAACGTTTAACCGCATAGTCGGTCTTAAG
The DNA here is from genome assembly GCA_015063335.1 of Oscillospiraceae bacterium. The sequence goes on from SVUH01000012.1 coordinate 26,487, forward strand.
GACAGCTTCCCTGCAAAGAAAAACTGATTTTTAAAGAGGAAAAATTATGTTTTTAAAGATATTTATCGCTTACCTTTGTGTAATTTCCGTAGTAGCGATTGCGGTTTGTATCTACGATAAGTTTGCCGCAAAGCACGCGACCAAGCACCGCACGCCCGAGGCAGTTCTCCTTTTGCTCTCGGCGCTCGGCGGATCAGTTGCAATGCTGCTTACTATGTTCCTGATAAGACACAAAACAAAGCACATGAAGTTTATGATAGGAATTCCCGTCATAATTTTAGTGCAGGCAGCCATAGCAGTAGCGGTAGCACTGCTTATATAAAACCGAAAGGACGGTAAAAAAATGTCCCAAGAAAATACAAACGAGCTCGCTCGCTTCAGCCTCATATATCCCGACGAGAGGGCTCAGGCCGCGCACTATTCGGGCGAGGCGCGTCCGAACATTGATATGTTCGTGCTTGACGAGCTGGGGCTTCTTGAGGTGTTCAATCTCAAAAACAGCGATCTCGACGAATATTTTACGACTGACGAGCGCGTCATAAAGCACAGAATGGACGTGTTTGGCGATATGCTCGAGCACCCCGAAATATCCGTAACGCTCAACAAGCTCATTCCGATACTCACGGATATAATGGAGATAAGACGCCTCGAGGCAGACACGGGCAACACCGAGTCTTATCTTGAGAGCATCACCGAGATCGAGCTTTATATCGCAAGCATCTCAACACTCAATGCAGGACTTTCTCCTATAAAGGACGACCTTAAGAGCGAGGCGCTCCGCACCCTTGCCTTTCGCATAGCGGAGCTTGCCGAGAGTGACTACTACAAGGAGCTTAACAAGAAGCTCTCCGAGCTAACAAACCGTGTACGCGACATAAGAAGCGTTACGATCGGTGTAAATCTTGACGCGCAGCTTCGCCCGTCAAGCGCGGGAGTTCTCTCTATAAACGCAGAGCCATTCCGTTCGGGCGACGTGCTTGAAAAGATTTTGCGACTGAATTTCAAGGACGACGAGTACACCTGTATCGCAAATCTCGTTCCCTTTAACAAGAAACAGTCAGACAATCAAAAAACAGCGCTCGCGCTTGCCTTTAATTCAGCGATAAACGACGTTTACAAGCAGTCACTTCGCTCGTGGAAAAAGATAGTGCAGAGCTACGTGCTTGAAAATACCGATTTTCTTCTCAACCTCATGCCCGAAATAGAATTCCTTGTAAAAGGAACGGCGCTTCTTCGCGCTCTGTCAGAAAAAGGCATGTCGCTTTGCAGACCCAAGATCCCCTCTGACGGCACGCGCGTGTTTGACGCAAAGGAGCTTTACAATCCCTGCGTAGCGCTTAAGGTTGACTACGACATCGTAACCAACGACGTCGAGATGGATAAGGACAACGCTATGATCTATGTGCTCACAGGTCCTAACCGCGGCGGTAAATCGGTTATCACCTGCGCTATCGGTCTCTCGGTTGCCCTCATGCAGCTCGGTATGTTCGTGCCTGCCAAGAGTGCGACGATAAGCATATCCGACGGTATATTTACCCACTTCCCGACGGGTGCTGACGACACCATAGACAAGGGTAGACTTGGAGAGGAGTGCGCGCGTCTGCGTGACATTTTCGATGCGCTCAGGCCTGACAGCCTTGTTCTGCTGGACGAATCTCTTTCGTCAACAGGCTCGTTTGAGGCATCGTATATCGCGGCTGAGGTTTTGGCAGGACTTTCAAGAGTCGGTTGCCGTTGCCTTTTCTCCACTCACCTGCATGAGCTTGCGGCGGAAATTGACAATATAAACGCTCGTACAGCGCCCGAGGGTGGAGCAAAAATTGATACTCTCGTTGCGGGAATTGAGGGCGGAAAGCGCTCCTTTAAGATATTCCGTCAAAAGCCCGACGGAAAGAGCTATGCCCGCGATATAGCCGACAAATACGGACTTTCTTATGAAAATATCGTAAGTAAATTGAATAAATGAGGACAAAAACATGAAATCACAAATATTAGGCTTACTTGAAAACGATGCAAAACTCACCCCCGAGCAGATAAGCGTTATGCTTGACGTCTCGCTTGACGAGGTCAAGGCTCACATCGCCGAGCTTGAATGCAACGGCACAATACTTGGCTACAAGGCTGTCGTTGACTGGGAAAAGACGGATCGCGAGTCAGTAACCGCAATGATCGACGTAAAGCTCACCCCCCAGAGAGGAAAGGGCTACGACCGCGTTGCCGAGAAGATATACAACTACCCCGAGGTAAAATCCGTATATCTCATGTCGGGCGCATACGACCTTTCCGTGCTTATCGAGGGAAAGACCATGAAGGAGGTCGCATTCTTTGTCTCACAGAAGCTCGCGCCTATCGACGAGGTAATCTCGACGGCAACCCATTTTGTGCTTCACAAGTACAAGGACACGGGTGTGCTCCACGATCCCACACTTGATATTGACGAGAGAGGAAACTGCAACTGATGGATTACTCAAAGCTTTTATCTAAAACCGTTGTAAATACGGAAAAATCGGGTATCAGAAAATTCTTTGATATCATGGAGACCATGGACGACGTCGTAGGTCTCACGGTAGGACAGCCCGACTTCGTAACTCCTTGGCACATTCGCGAGGCAGGTATCGAAAGCCTTGAAAAAGGCAAAACCTACTACACCTCGAACGCAGGTACCTTTGACCTGCGCGTTGAAATAAACAACTATCTCACACGCCGCTTCTCCACGTCCTACGACCCCGAAAAGGAAATCATCGTGACCGTAGGCGGAAGCGAGGCTATCGACATAGCTATCAGAGCAGTTGTTGAAACGGGTGACGAGGTAATTATTCCCACTCCCTCGTTCGTTTGCTACTCTCCCATTACTCGCATGGCAGGTGGTACTCCCGTGATAGTCGAAACGCAGTATAAGGATAAGTTCAAGCTGACTCCCGAGGCACTTAAAGCAGCTATAACCCCCCGCACGAAGATGCTCGTGCTTCCCTACCCCAACAACCCCACGGGCGCTATTATGACTCGCGAGGAGCTCCAAGATATAGCGGAGGTTTTGCGCGACACAAATATTCTCGTGCTTTCCGACGAAATATACGCAGAAATGACCTACGGCCGCGAGCACTGCTCCATAGCATCAATTGAGGGCATGAAGGAGCGCACCATTATCGTCAGCGGCTTTTCAAAGGCATACGCTATGACGGGTTGGCGTCTTGGCTACCTCTGCGCACCCGCTCCACTTACCGAGCAGATGCTCAAAATACATCAGTACTGCATCATGAGCTCCCCCACCACCTCGCAGTTTGCCGCAATTGAGGCGCTTAGAAACGGGGATGACGACGTTCGCATGATGGTTGACGAGTACAACCGCCGCCGCAGATATATCTACAACGGACTCAAGGGCTTGGGAATCGAGTCGTTTGAGCCCGAGGGAGCATTCTACATATTCCCGAACATCGGTCAGTACGGAATGTCAAGCGACGATTTCTGCTCAAAGCTGCTCTATGATTATAAGTGTGCTATCGTTCCCGGTAACGCATTCGGCAGAGGCGGAGAGGGATTTGCACGTATCTCCTATGCTTACTCCATAAAGCACATCACACAGGCGCTTGAAAGAATAGAAGCGTTTGTTAAAACTCTTTAATAAAATTAAATAGAAAATGAAAAACGGACACCGTGGACTTTCCTGCGGTGCCCGTATTTTTATTCATTCAAAATTCTTATATTCTGTTGCCGCTTGAATTATTTTTCCTCAAAAAGTAAATGCTAATTCCAAATGTATTTTTGGAGGCAGAGCATGGAACAGCTTGGAGAAAATAAGAAAAAGCGCGTGTACGCTGTACTCAAACGCGCCCTCGACGTATTATTTTCTGCCCTGCTCCTTTTCTTCCTCGCTATTCCCATGCTCCTTATATGGTTCTCAATACGCGTAAGCTCGCGCGGCGAGGGCATTTTTAAGCAAGCGCGGATAGGTAAAAACGGCAAAAGCTTCATCTGCTATAAATTCCGAACGATGTATAAAAGCGCGCCAAGCAACACCCCCTCGTCTAATTTTGCAAGCGTTGAAAAATACGTCACCCCCGTCGGACGCCTCTTGCGCAGAACGAGCCTTGACGAGCTGCCGCAGCTTTACAACGTCTTAAAGGGAGATATGAGTCTTGTCGGTCCTCGCCCGCTTATTGCCGAGGAAACGGAGGTACATCTACTGCGACGTAAATACGGAGTGTATTCGATCCGCCCGGGACTCACAGGGCTTTCTCAAATCAGCGGCCGCGACTCTCTCACCGACCGCCGCAAGGCAGAGCTTGACCGAGCCTATCTTGAAGCCTTTGGATTTATACAAGACGTAAAAATAATAGGAAAAACCGTCACCGGCGTAATTTCCGGCGACGGCATAGCCAAGGGCAAACAAAAATGATAAAAATATGAAGGGGCTGAGTCATTTAGATGCAGAAGTCGTGGTTTGGTTCTCGTCGGCGTACAAGGGTACGCCAGAGAGCCAAAACGCGGCTAAAAAACACACATAAAAATTGAAATTCGCAAGAATTTCTACCTAAAATACCGCAAATACCGCTTTACCATCAATTTCTTGATAATAAAGCGGTATCTTTTTTATGTCTATTTCCGTGTGTTTTTGTTCTGCGCTAAATGAAGCAGCCCCTTTTCAGACGTTTAATCTTTTATATTTTCATCTAATAAGTCCTGGATATTCGCAACGTACTTGCGCTCCTCCTCAAGCTCCTCGTCAGTCATTCTGCGAAGACCTCTTGCCATAGCATTTTCTGCCTTTTCAGCCTCCCTTTTAGCCTTACACTTCTCTATCTTTGCCTTCTGCTGCGCGATCTGAAGCGTAAGCGCGTCAATGCGAGCGATAACTGCGGCAATAGACTCAGCATATGATACGCCGTCGGACTTGAGCTGTCTATACGTAAGCTTGCCAAGCTTTTCAAACTGCTCGTCACACTTTGAGATAAGTCTTGCAAGCTTTAAGTGCATAGAAGCGGTTTCTGCTACCTCGCCGGTCTTTTTAGCGGTCTTCTTTGCAACAACGCTTACACCTGTGCGAAATTCTTCCCAAGTTCCCATTTTAATATCCTCACTTTCAAGTGTTATTTTCAACTATCATATATGATTATACACCAAAAAAGTGCAATTGTAAATAGGTATAGCATAAAAAAATATTTTTTGGGCAAATTATTGAGGAAAAACGACTCAAACGGAGGAAAAAAACAAATGGACATGAATACCGAGGAATATAAGAAATATGCAAAAAAACACGCGCCGAAATCCCCAATCGTAAAGAATTGCGTAAAGGCGTTTTTGTTCGGAGGACTCATTTGCGCCATCTCGCAGGGATTTCGACAGCTATACAGCACCGTTTTCGGTGTGGAAACGACCGTTGCGTCGGCGCTTGCCTCGATAACGCTTGCATTTATCGCAATACTCTTGACCGCAATAGGTGTATTTGACAATATCGCCAAGCACGCGGGCGCTGGGACACTCGTGCCGATAACAGGATTTGCTAACGCAGTTTCCTCACCTGCCATTGACAGTAAAGCTGAAGGACTTGTGCTCGGTGTAGGTACTAAAATTTTCTCGGTCGCAGGCCCCGTTATTCTCTACGGTACGCTCGCAGGAGTACTTTACGGGCTTATTTATTACGTTTATCTATGCGTAGTAAGCTGACATGGCTTGAAAGGCTCCGAGTGGGCGCGCTCGTGAGGCTTGCAAAATTCCTTTGTTTTTTGGGATTTATATAACAAGAAAGTGCCTTAGCCACTAAACGTAGCAAGGCACTTTTTATTTCATATTTTTAACGTGGTTTTTAATAGCCTCAAGAGCCTCGTCACTTATTACGTGCTCGATCTTGCAGGCGTCCTCGGTCGCAACCTCGGAAGAAACGCCAAGACGCTGTAAAAAGTCACATATCTGTGTGTGTCTGTCGTATATCTTCTCCGCAACGTCTCGTCCCGTCTCGGTAAGCGACAAATAGCCGTTCTTATCGGAGACGACGTACCCGCCGTCCTTGAGAAGCCCCAGCGCGCGGCTGACGCTCGGCTTTGAATAGCCCATATACTCGCATATATCAATAGCGCGAACGTAGTTATTCTTTTTTGAAAGGACGAGAATACTCTCAAGATACATCTCGCCCGATTCCTGCAAGTGCATAAGCTACCTCCTGAATAAAAATTAGGTTAAGAATATTATACCCGAAAAGAATATGCGTGTCAAGGACTTTCATAAAATTAAGTTAGTACGAGAATTTTAAAAAATATAGATCCTTTCTATTGACAAAACCAATCTATTGTGATATAATACATGAGTTCACGATAAAAGTTGAAAATTTCATTCGTGGGTATGGCGGAATTGGCAGCTTGGAGAGCGAGCGCACCCGGTGGGTGATGAAGCGAGCTCGATCAAGGCGCAGAAGCAAGGAGAATTTCGAGCGGATGCGAGAAAGGCGACTATGCTTCAAGAGTCACGCGGGAAACAACTTTTATTTTGAGAATTTGCGCAACAACGCGAAGCGTTGTTGTAGCATATTTTCGAAGAAAATATGCGGGTATCTTTGTGCTACGCACAAGTAAAGAACGCATTGCGTTCTTTAGGCTTCGCCATACCACGCTTGTTTTTCAATTATTTAGCCAAAATTCTTTGCGAGTAGGCGCAACAACGCGAAGCGTTGTTGTAGCATATTTTCGAAGAAAATATGCGGGTATGGCGGAATTGGCAGACGCGCTAGATTCAGGTTCTAGTCTTTGCAAGGAGGTGCAGGTTCAAGTCCTGTTACCCGCACCAAATCGAAGCGGACACCAAACGGTGTCCGCTTTTGCTTTGAATAGTTGACTTTTTTATATTTTTGAGGTATAATTTAATAAAACAAAAATGAGGTGTAATATGGAAACTAAAAGGAAAAAATATATAGTATATGCTTTATTGTCTATTGCGATTTTATTTATTAATGTGCTAATCATTGTTATTTCTCAAAACCGTGTAGCTATAACAAAATATTCCATACCCTCTCTTGTATTTGCTTTTTGTTCTATCATTTATGCAATTATAGCAATTTCTCTTAGAGAACATTTTAATCTCTTCTTTTTGAATTTATACATAATTGCTAAGTTATTTAACAAATCATACAATCAAACGCAAGAATACAAAGATGATTTTTTAAAATTTGCGTTTGTTTATTGCGCAAGCATACCATTTTACGTTACGGTATCTCTTTTGGTTGACAATTTTTATTCTGGTATTATACGACCGCTCGACGTGAGCATTGTCAGAGATGTTGTTATAATACTCTTAGGTCTTATTCCGCCCATGATAAAAAACATTTCTAATCAAAGGCAACAACGCATGAAAGATGAAGCGGACAGAAAAGAGCAAGAACGTCGTGAATCAATGGGAAAATGGAAATAAAGAAAAAAATCTATACCCGAAGATATGGAACAAGTATTTGATGTTTCTTATGCTTTATGCTATGCTGTTATCGATATGAAACGAGATACAGAAAAACCTTTCACCGAGGTGACGTTACCATCAGGTTCTAGTCTTTGCAAGGAGGTGCAGGTTCAAGTCCTGTTACCCGCACCAAAAACATAAGGACGGCAAAAGCCGTCCTTATGTTTTTCGTATGAGTTTACTGACACCGAGCCTCTCCAATTCGCAAGAATTAGATCGCTTTGCGCAACGGATAACCTAAAAATTTCACTGCATTTTGGCGCAAAGCTAGGTTCCTAAGTCCTGTTACCCGCACCAACAAAAAAAGGGAGTATCAACTCCCTTTTTTGTTGGTATAATTAGTTATAAGCCTTGGCAAAATGCTCTAATCAATGGCAGATCAGTATAATAAAACCACTGTAAATTTATAACATTTTTACATATTACACTTGATTTTTGTTGCTTTTTATGTTATTATTATACTGATGTTGTTATTCCCCAAAAATTTATATACAAGCAAGGAGTTTTTTGATGAAAAAGAAAATCAAACTCGATGCCAACGGGCATCGCAAATTCGGCATACGCGACAAGCTTGCCTATGCCGCAGGAGATCTCGGATGTAATATGAGTTTTTCCCTTAAGAGCACAGTTCAGACATTCTGGCTCGTCTTTATGATGATGGAAACGGGACTTCTTTCCGTACTTCTTCTTATCGTTCAGATTTGGGACGCTGTCAACGACCCGCTGATCGGTACTCTTATCGACAACGACAAGAGAAAATACAGACACGGTAAATTTAAGACCTATATCTTCATAGGCGCTTGCGGTCTTCTTGTTGGAGGAGCCGCGGTATTTCTTCCCTTCCCAGGCGCTCCTAAAATACTTAAAGCGGTCATGTTTATCGTAGGATATATAATCTGGGATGCATTCTATACGATAGCCAACGTTCCCTATGGCTCAATGCTTTCAATTATTACCGAAAATCCCGGCGAACGTGCTCAGCTCTCCACTTGGAGATCAATCGGCTCTGTAATAGGAAACCTCCTCCCCAGCGTAATTCTTCCTATGCTTATTTGGAAAAAGGTCACCTATGATGGCACAACAGGCTTCCTTGACAAGATAGAGATACCCGAGGGTGCAGAAGAAGCCTTCAACCCCGGTAATTTCCACGTAAACCCTGAAACCGGCCTCGCATATAAAATTGGGGATGAAGTGCTCAGCCCTCTGACCGGAAAGCCCCTTGAAATACTTCTTGGTGAAAGAGTCTTCTGGGTAGCGCTTATTATGGGCATTATCGGTTTTCTCGCGTTTATTTTTATGCTCAAGATGGTAACCGTTCGCATTGACGAAAACTCAGTAAAAACCAATGAAGGCGGCAACCAAAAGCTCAATATTTTCAGCGCATTCGGAAAATTCATGAGAAACCGCCCCGCGGTCGGCGCAACTCTTGCCGCTATGGGTATGTTCCTCGGTATGAACTCCGCTGCAACGGCAACTACCATTATGTTTGCAACATATTTTAATATGGCATCGCTGTCCGGTGTAGTTCAGTTGATAGGCTTCTTCCCTATGTTTATCTTTATGCCGTTCATCACGAAGATAGTTGAAAAATTCGGAAAGAAAGAATCCTCGGTTGTAGGAACTGTCGCCTCCCTCATAGGCAGTGTAATCATGCTTATATTCCCCCTTATCAAAGACGTAAAAATATCTCTGGTCGTTTATTTACTCGGACTTGTTGTTTACGGCGTAGGAATGGGCGTTTACACCTGCGTATCGTGGGCGATGATGGGAGATGCCATCGACTATAACGAATGGAAATTCGGCACTCGCGAGGAAGGTACCGTATATTCCATACATTCCTTCTTCAGAAAGCTCGCACAGGGTGTAGGTCCCTCTATCGTTCTTTTGATAATGGGTGCTCTCGGATACGTTTCAAAATACGGAACCATCGGTCAGAGCCCCGAAACAGCTCACAATATGTGCTGGCTCGTTGCAGGACTTTATCTCTTCAGCGCAGTGCTTCAGTTCATAGGCCTTGCCTTTATTTATAATCTTGATAAGAAAACTCTTGACAAAATGAATTCAGATCTTGCAGCAAAAAAGTTAGCACAAGGAGAATCTAACAAATGAGAAAAATTATAAATCTTAACGAAAATTGGCTTTTTGCAAAAAACACAACAGACATAACCTTGATTGAAGGTGAAAAGGTCAATCTTCCTCACACATGGAATTCCACAGACGGATACGACGGTGGCAACGATTATTTCAGAGGCCCCTGCCTTTATACAAAAAAGCTTAACAAGACCGAGCTTCCCGAGGCGGATCTTTATTATCTCGAATTCAGGGGCGCAAACTCGTCTGCCGACGTATATGCAAACGGCAAAAAGCTTGCTCATCACGACGGTGGCTACTCAACCTGGAGAGTAAACATTACCGACGAGATGAGCGAAGAAACCGAAATCTCCGTTATCGTTGACAACTCCGCAAACAATACCGTCTATCCCCAAATGGCAGATTTTACGTTCTACGGCGGCCTTTACAGAGACGTAAACCTTATCTGCGTTAATAATTCCCATTTTGATCTTGATTACTACGGAGCTCCCGGAATCAAAATAACACCCACAGTAAACGGCAAGGACGCAACAGTTGAGGTTGAAACGTTTGTAAAAAAGCTCAATGACGGACAGGCTATCGTTTACACGATTTACGACAAAGAAGAAAATGAGCTTTACAAGCTTGAATCCAAGGAAACAAACGTTTCTTTTGAGATAAAGGACGTTCATCTGTGGAACGGTCGCAAGGATCCTTATCTTTATTGCTGTGAGGCTGAGATCGTTGAGAACGGAGAGATTATTGATAGCGTATGCAGCAGATTCGGTTGCCGTAGCTTCAAGATCGATCCCAACAACGGCTTTATCCTGAACGGGGAGGAATACCCCCTCCGCGGTGTATCCCGACATCAGGACAGATGGGGCGTCGGAAATGCGCTTCTGCCCGAGCATCATTCCGAGGATATCGACCTCATTATGGAGGTTGGTGCAACTACCATTCGCTTGGCTCACTATCAACACGATCAGTATTTTTACGATCTTTGTGATGAAAAGGGTTTGGTCATCTGGGCGGAAATCCCTTATATTTCAAAGCATATGCCAACCGGTCGCGAGAACACCATCTCACAGATGAAAGAGCTTGTATCTCAAAACTACAATCACCCGTCCATCGTTGTATGGGGACTCTCCAACGAAATTTCCATTGGTGGATCCGATGCGGATCTGCTTGAAAATCACCGTATCTTGAACGACCTCGTTCACGAAATGGATAAAACTCGTCTTACGACCATAGCAGCCGTTTCTATGTGTAAAATGGATGACCCTTATCTTCAGATCCCTGACGTTGTTTCGTACAACCACTATTTTGGCTGGTACGGTGGCGATACCTCTATGAACGGTCCGTGGTTTGATAAATTCCACGAAACGCATCCCAATATACCGATAGGATGCTCCGAGTACGGTTGTGAGGCGCTCAACTGGCACACAAGTGAGCCAAAACAGGGAGATTATACCGAGGAATATCAGGCCTTTTACCACGAAGAGCTTATAAAACAATTCTTCTCAAGAAAATATATCTGGGCGACACACGTCTGGAATATGTTTGACTTCGGCGCTGACGCAAGAGCCGAAGGCGGCGAGAACGGTCAAAACCATAAGGGACTCGTCACTATGGACAGAAAGTACAAAAAGGATGCTTTCTTCGCATATAAGGCATGGCTCGTATCTCCTGAGGATGACCCATTTGTTCATCTTTGCGGAAAGAGATATATTGACCGCGTTGAGGACGTAACTAAGGTTACTGTTTACTCTAATCTCCCCGAGGTAGAGCTTTTTGTAAACGGAGAAAGCATCGGCAAAAAGACCGCTGATGATCATTTCTTCTATTTTGACGTTAAAAACGTCGGAGAAAGCACCATTGTTGCAAAAGCAGGTGAGTTGACCGACGAGGGTAACATCCGCAAGGTAGACGAGCGAAATATGGACTACGTTCTCGTTGAAAAAGGCGCTGTTCTCAACTGGTTTGATATTAACGCACCCGAGGGTCGCTTCTCTCTCAACGACAAGATCTCCGACATTGTTGAATCAAAGCGCGGTAAGATCTGGCTTCTCGGCATGGGACTCAAACTCAAGAAAAAGCTCGATGCCAACAAAAAAGGCGCCAAGGGCGAAAAGAAATCCGGCGGATTTGATGTTGACCTCAAGGGCGGAAACGCAAGCGATATTATGCAAATGATGGGTGGCTTTACCGTTCTTCGTCTGTCAAGTATGATGGGAATGATTAATATCAGCTTTACCAAGGAAGAGCTTTTAAAGATGAATAAAAAATTAAACAAAATCAAAAAGCCTTCGAAAAAAGATGTGAAGTAACAGAAAGCAGATAAGGAACAGCGTTCACTGAGGTGACGCTACCCCGCACCAAACAAAAAGCGGCACGCAATAGCGTGATGTCCTTAGCGGAGAATTTTCACTTTGAGAAAAGTGCAAGCATCGCATTTGACCAGTCAAACGCAATGGGCTAAGCCCAAACCCATATACAAGCAGAAAGAGATAACAATTCGGTTTGTAGCCGAAATGTTATCTCTTTTTTTCTGTCTGTTTAATGAAATCGTTGCGCTGCAACGATGAAATCTTCACTTCGTTCAGATGAAATCCAAGGATAAGCCTTGGATGAAATCAAATCCGTCTAAATACAACCCTGCGAAGCAGGATTTCATCGCGAAAGCGATTTCATCCACCAAAGGTGGATTTCACCCGTCGAAGACGGATTTGACTGCGTGATACTCCGTTAAGAGTATCACGCTATAGCGTGCCGCTTTTTGTGTAGAAAATTTCGAGAGAAATCTCTCAAATTTATTTTTTCGTATTTTTCAACTCCTTGAATATCTCCTCTGTCGCAAGGCGCGCCTTTGTAACGACCGCCTTATTCTCCGTGGGCAGACAATAGTACAGAGCGTTGTGATTTCCAATTCCTATAACGTCGCCAAGACTGTACCAGTAAAAATCGGAATTGAGGGTATAGAGCGAAACGGAGTTCTGAACGTATTCAAGCTTACCGTCACAGCCCTTGAGGCAAAATCCGTCCTTGCTGTGTGTAAGCTCACCCATACCGACCTTGTAAACACCCTTCGCGTTGACTATCATATATATGTCAACCGCCTCGCAGAAGCCGTATTCGCCATCCTCAAGCTCTTTCTTTACACACTCCCTCTCCCACTTATACCAATCGGGAACGTGTGAAAATTCGGTCTCTCCCTCGCATGCTCTCATAAATCCATACTCGGTAAGCTCCCATTTTTTAGAGCAGGCATGGCAGGTAAGGTGTATTCCCTTTCCCTGTGTCTTTCCCTCGGAAAGGCAATTTGGACACTTATAAAGCAAACGCTCAAGTCCCTCTGTGCGAGTCGGCTCATTGACTTTGATCCCGTTCTCCTGTTGCCACTTGAAATTATCAAAGGAGAACTCCCGCGCGATGACCTCGCCTATCTCCTCCGCGCTCATGCTGCTTATTTGCTCGGGTGAGAGAACGTAGCGAAGCTCTGCGGACACCTTTACCTTGCGCTTACGCAGATTATTGTAAAGCGGCTGACGGTGAAACGCACCGTGCGTTTCAAGCATAACGAGGGGCGCGCCGAGCATCTTGACAAACTTACCGAGCGAGTCGGGGAGAGTTGTGCTCGTGCCGTCAAAGCTATATCCCGCCTCGGGATACATAAGCACCGAGCTTTTGTTTTTCTTTATGCAGCGCGTGATATCCTTGATAAGACCGAGATCGATAACAAATTTTCTCGTTGGAATACAGCCGATCTGCCGCATAAGCCACGCCTTTCCGATAAAAGCGTCAAGCGTTGCGACGATATTGAGAGGTCGCGGGTAAAGAACGCTAGCAGCTATCTCAAGGTCGATAAAGCTGGAATGATTCATAAGAATGAGGGCAGGCTCATTTTTACCGAGTCGCTCCATTCCCACTCTCTTGCACTTAAATCCCGTTGCAATCAGATCGGGGGCAGCTACCACCTTCATAAGTGTTCTGAAAAACATATTCGGTTTTTTTGGCTTTTTATGCGCGGGAAGCTTCATTGCGAGCACTTCCTCGTAGCTCCTTTGCATGTTTTTTACCTTCATGTTTTTTATTCCTTCCCCGCTTTTCAGCTTATTCTTACCGACATTATATCATACCCTTGCCAAAATAGCAAGATTTTTTTATTCTACTTCATTCCACCAATATGAATCTATCCGTTTCGGGGTTACCTATAACGCTTTTTGGAGAGGTACGGTATCTTTTGGCTACCGACCACTCGGTGTCGTCGTCCGACGGATAGCAGATAACAAGACACGCCTCCGCGTTCTCAAAAGCATCTCCAAAGGATACTCGGTCGAGCAGCTGCACGTCGTTTTTACCAACCGCATTTACGTAGCCGACAAGAGATGCGCCAAGGGATAACTGACCGCCCTCCAGCATCGCTTTGGGGTTCTTAACCTCGAAATAGGAGTCAAAGCATTCCACGTCCGCCTCGGTATCCGTTGCAAGCTCGTATTTTAGCGGTATGCTTACGTTTGATACGGAGATCTCCTCGTCGTTGCGCCAAGCTACGGAAAAATCCGCCTTTCCCGTAAACGTGGCTTTTTTCTCTGCCGACGAGCACCTATCCATATATGCGTTCGCGTGGGCAAAAAGTATCTCTGCCGTTGGGGGAATGCTTGCGTCCGCCAGCGAAACTCTTTCATTCAGAGAAAATTCCGCATCCTTTGCAATAAGCATACGTCTTACGCAGGCGTTTTTAGTCTGTGCGTCGCACTCGCGCTCGGTGGAATATGCATCGCTTACGTATTCAACGCGCTCGTTTGCGAATACCTCTGCCGAAAGAACGATGCCCATACTGCATTCAATTCCCGTGTCGCCTACGTTAACCGAGGTGTCGGCAACTATTCCTCTTACGCATGGTGTAGCCTCCGAGGGCATATTCGGTACGTCGATCTCTCCGTCAAACGGGACCTCCGTCTCAATTAAGCGCAGCTTGCCAATCTCCCCCTCCGTACACAAAAGTCTTAACCGCGCCGCTCCGCGGCACAAAAGTCTGTCCTTCACTGTGCTGACCTCAGATATCTCCACTGACGTGTCGGCAAAGGCTACCGCCGTATCGTCCGACACGCCCGCGCAAACACAGCTTACGTTTACCGTATCCGAATTTGACGAAGCGCACCAAAGTGTCTCCGTCTCCAAAAAATTCTTGTATACAGCCGTTGGATCTGCTCCCTCAAACGAGCAGCGCTCGGGGCTAAGCATGCCGTATGCTCTCACACTCGGGCGAAGTCTGGCACGGATACCAAGCCGTCTCGGTGCGCTGACACGGCTGCTTACGCTCTCCACTCCGACCGAGCAAAGCACTCTCACGTCGTTAATCTCCTCGCTCCTATCAAGCGGCACTGAAAAAGCGTATTCCGACGGAAGCGACGCGCTCGTTATATTGCCGTCACCGCCCACGTAGATCACCTGATAGTCCACCGTTCCGTTGAATTCGATCGCGCTGTCGGAAACGTATTTTGCGGGGGGCAAAACGACGGCACTCACACAAAGAATGCGCCTTATTTCACTTTGATAGTCGGGCAAGGTAAAATCCCCCGATGCCTCTATGCCGAACGTCCTTTCGTATATGGGTAGCGCAAGATACCCTCTCTTCTCGTCTGTCATACCGTATATCTCCTTTTTGTTTTAATGTACGGTAAATTATATGACTTTGGAAGAATATTTATGCCGAAGTCCTCGGTACTGCGCTTTCTTTGCACCCAATTCGACGCAAAAAAAACGGCAGAGTCAATAGGGGTGTACTCTAAAGGACAGTTTTTAAAATACGGTGTATCTCGAAAGAGGTATGCCGTATTTTGCTTTTGTGTCTACAAAAGCAGTGCTTGTCAGTAAAATTGACAAGTCATAGGTGAACAAAAAAAGGCTCCCTTGTGTAAAGGGAGCTGTCAGTGAAGCTGACTGAGGGATTGTTCGACGAGATGATCAATATACTGACAAACGCCTTGAAAGTTTTTATGTATTTCTGTATTCGGTATTCTGATAACGGTCAATCCGTATTCTTCAAGGAAAGCTGTTCTTTCTTCATCGTATTGCTTTCCTTCTTCGGTATAATGCCCCGAACCGTCAAGTTCTATAACAAGCTTTGCTTCTGCACAGTAAAAGTCCGCAATATACCTTCCGAGAACCTTTTGACGTAAAAAGCGGATGGGATAGGTGCGCAGAAAATCATACCAAAGGTGCTTTTCTTCTTTGGTCATATTCTTTCGCAACATTTTTGCGGCTGGGACAATGTCTTTATTATGTTTTCTCTGCATTACAATCCCTCCGTCACGCTTCGCGTGCCACCTCCCTTTACACAAGGGAGGCTCTTTTTACCTCCCGGAAGGTAGTCGCATAGGCTTTTGATATGTACTGTCAAAAGTGACTTTGCGTTGCTTTTGACAAAATTTTAGTACCTTTTATTTAATCAGTTATTGTCAAGTAAATAATATATCGTGGTTGAACAAAAGAGCATATCAATGTTTTTTGATAAATTGGAATTTATCTTACAGTAACTTTATAAAAATTTGTACATCGTTGCCTTTTTTGTTTTTATAAACATATCCATCTGTTTCGAATCCCAACTTCTTGTGTAACGC
>SVUH01000013.1 GCA_015063335.1 Oscillospiraceae bacterium
TCCTTCGCGGCGGTAGTTCTTGCAAATGTCGTTTGCAAGTGTTATTCCTTTCTGTCGGTTCGCTTCGCTCTCGTCCTGAAGAAATCTGCGCTCCATCATAGAGATAGGGAGCTCCTTTTCAACACGAACGGCTGCACACGCCTTTGCGGTGGTCGCCACGTACTGCTTTCCGAGCTTCAGCGCGGACAGGCTGTTGACGAGTGCCATATCGGTGATACCGCCGGTGAAGAAGTTATCCAGCACGTAGAACATTCTGTCGTTTGCGATGCTTCCGATCACGAGATCCTTGCCTGCATCGAGCTGACTGTATTTATCGTAAAATGCCGTGCCCTTGATCTGTTCCATTCTGCCGCGGTGGTAGGCAACGAGCATTGCCCAGTCGAGGTCGGCTTTGATCTCAATGGAGTCAAGCTCACGCATGTCAATCGACACGATGTAGAACTTGGATTTTTCAAAATCGCAGATCAAAGTCAGCGGTTGTCCGGGTTCAGTTCCCATATAGAAGCCCTTACCGAAGTCACACATCTCGCGGCTCTTGGGAGCGATGTCGCCAACGATGCCAGACTTTGAACCGTGGTAGAGCAGGATTCGTCCTTCTTCAAGTGCGATTTCCTCGGCTGCGTTTCTGATCTTGTCGAGGATCATCTGATAGACGGGAACGCCCTGCGCCTTGCAGTATTCGTAAAGGGTTGTCTGCGCCAATTTGGTGGGGATTGCACGACCGTTCTCCCAGCGGTTGATGGTCGCAAAGGTCACACCCAGCTTCTCGGCGAAGTCGGCTTGGCTCAACTCCAAATATTCTCTTATACTCTTGATTAGCTTTTGCATTTTATGCCTCCGCTTCATATAACAAGTATTATCATTTCCATTATACCAAATGTTATATCGTCTGTCAACAATTATTATATTCTTTTATGTAAACTTTTTTGCAAAACAACGGCGGAAAGAAAGAATATAATCACTCTCCCTTGAACTCTCGGCGGCTTTGTGGTATAATGATGCTAACAACTTAATCCGTTGCGGCGGATTTGGCGAACAGAATGTGGATTGCCTCGGGGCATATGGGGGCGAATTTATCTAAAACTTTTTCTAAAAAATCTTTAGAAATTGTTTTAGAAGCGGAAATTCTTACACCGTCTACGGCTTCGGATTTTGGGAATGACAAAACGCCGAAAACCCTTGATTTTACTGGGTTTTCAGCGTTTTCTATCATCGGATAAATTCGTTTATTTTGCGATAACGTCGGAAGTTTTCAAAAGTCTTGAAAACCGTTTGCCTTCACGGGCGCGTGAGTTCGAATCTCACACCCTCCGCCATAAAAACGGCAAAGTTCAGTGGAATTTTGCCGTTTTTAAGTTGTATTCGCCTAAGGTTCAGATTATGGGGGAGAATCATGTATCAATTTAAGGAACTATATACGTTAGACTTTTCAAAAGTTAATCATATTTACGATATCCATCAAATAATTAAAGATGAGCTTGATTTTCCCGACTATTACGGTATGAATTGGGATGCTTTTTGGGATTGCTTGACAGATATGATAGGTGATCCGATCCATATCGAACTGATTGGCATGGAAAGAGTTCAAAATAAATTTCCTCGCCATGCTCAGATCGTGTTGGAAACATTAAAGGATTTTAAGCATTTGGATAATGATGATTATAAAGATCAAATAAAAATCGAGATCGTTATCGGTGAAGCACGGTATGAAATTACTTAACGTCTAAAAAACAAAAAAGCATACGCTATCAATTTGATAGCGTATGCTTTTTTGTTTTATTCAATCACTTTTCAACCGAAATGATATAGCTATATATCGGCTGACCGCCGTTTATGACTACAACCTCGGCAGAGGGAACAGCGGCTTTGATGATCTCGGCAGCCTTTGTCTGGCCATCCTCGTCGACCTCCTCGCCGCAGAACAGCGTGATATACGAAGCTCCGCCCATATCGGCAGCAAGTTTCTCAAGGCACTCGGCAGGAGTATTTGCAACGTATGCGATATTTCCGTCAATCATGCCTATCATCTGACCGTTTTCAATATGCTCACCGTCAATGGTTGTATCTCTTACCGCGTGTGTAACGGACATACTCGTTACGTTTGCGAGAGCCTCTTCCATAGCGGCGGTGTTGGACTCAAGGTCTCCGTCGGGATCGAACGCAAGCATAGCGCAAATTCCCTGAGGAACGCTGCGCGTCGCGAGAACGGTAACCTTTTTATCCTTGATAAGCTTTGATGCCTGAACGGCAACAAGATAAATATTCTTATTATTGGGAAGAATGAATACGTTTTCAGCGGGAGTTGCGTTTACTCCGTCGATTATATCCTGCGTAGAGGGGTTCATCGTCTGTCCGCCGAATATAACGTTATCAACGCCAAGGTCAACGAACGTTTCGCGTATTCCGTCGCCCATGCAAACGCTTACGAAGCCGAAGGGCTTTTCGGGAGCGGCAATTACGGGCTTAGGTTCTTCCTTTTTATCCTGCTTATCGGAAACGATAGCAGAGTGTTGATTGCGCATGTTTTCGATCTTTACAGTTGCGAGCATACCGAACTCACACGCCTTTTCAAGGACCTTGCCGGGACGGTCGGTATGAACGTGGACCTTGATGATGGTTTCGTCCTCGACGAAAACGACGCTATCGCCGATCTTGCCCACGAGCTTGTGGAAAGCCTCGGCGTGTCCCTCTCCCACGAACTGCTCGTATTTTTCGACGATGCATTCGGTGCAGTAGGGGAACGTAATAGACTCTGTATCAAAGCTTGAAAAATCCGCCTCTGCGACCTCGTCAGCATCGTCTATTCTTTCTACGGGCGCATTGTTGAGTGCGGAGAGCATTCCGTTGAGGGCGGTCATAAAGCCGTAGCCGCCTGCGTCAACGACGTTTACCTCCTTAAGAATAGGGAGCTGGTCGGGGGTGTGAGAGAGCGCATCCTCGCCGATATCAACGATGTAAGAGAACAGTCCGCGAACGTCGTCGCTTGCGAATTTGCCCTCGGCAACAGCTTTCTCAGCCTCCTCGGAGCAACGGCGCATTACGGTAAGGATAGTACCCTCGGTGGGGTTCATGACTGCTCTGTAAGCTTCCTCCGTACCCTTTTTGAACGCTCTTGCAACGTCGGAGGTATCAGCCTCCTCGCAGTTTGCGAATGCCTTGGACATTCCGCGGAAGAAAAGGGAGAGTATTGCGCCCGAGTTTCCTCTTGCGGCGCGGAGAATGAGAGAGGCGATCTTTTTAGACAGATCGGATACGTTCTTTTGCGCGAAATCGTCGTCAAGCTTTCTTACAGCGTCGAGCGTGAGCGACATATTGATACCCGTATCTCCGTCCGGGACGGGGAATACATTCATGTTGTTTATTGCCGTCTTGTTGTTATCAAGCGCGTTTGCCGCCGATATAAACAGCGCGTATAGAGATGGTCCGTCAAGCTTCATATGTTTTACCTCTCAGTTCCAAGATAGAAGATAGCGAGCGTGCCGGGGCCTGAGTGGCAACCGATAACGACACCAGTGTAGTCTATAAATACTTCCTTTACTCCAAGTTCTTCTTTGGCTCTTGCCGCTAAGTACTCAGCGTCCTCAATGCAGTCGCCGTGGCAGATCCACATAACAGAGGTATCCGTTACAGATGCTTTCATTTTGTCGAAGATCGCGTCGAGCGAGTTCTTTCTTCCTCTTGCAGTGCCACGCTTGATAAGATGTCCCTCGTTGTCAACGTGCATGACGGGCTTTATTCCGAGCACCGTTCCGACAGCTGCCGTAGCTGCGCCGACTCTGCCGCCGCGCTTCAAGAACATAAGGTCGTCAACGGTGAACCAATGGCAAAGATTGAGCTTTATAGATTCGATATAGTCGCGAAGCTCGTCAATGGTTGCGCCCTCTGCCTTTTTCTTAGTTGCAAGATATACGAGCAGGCCCTGGCCGAGAGAGGCGCAAAGGGTGTCAACAGCATATATCTTTGCATCGGGATACTTTTCGGAAAGCTCCTCTGCTGCAAGCTTACCTGCGTTGTATGTTGTGCTGAGTCCTGAGGAGAAACCGAGGTAGATAATATCTTTTCCGTCTCTGACGGTAGGCTCCATAGCCTCGGTAAAGGAATCGAGATTTACGGCAGACGTGGTTGCCATTCCCTTATCACGGAGAAATGCATAAAATTCCTTGGGATCGACCTCACGGTTAAGCTTTGTTTCTCCATTCATTATAACTAACAAATCAATGATCTGAACTCCCAGCTCATTCGCCTTTGCGGGCGAGATATCTGTGCCGGAGTCTGAAAAAATTACATAATCGCGCATTTGTATTATTCCTTTCAATAGCGTTTATTTTACAAGATGTCGTTTTATCTTCTTGGACGTAGTTTTCTCAAATTCCTTATCACGGACCTCGATCTTCTTTATCTGCTTGTGAGAGGGCAGACGGTGATTGAGCTGGTGTATTGCTTTTTCGATCAAGGCGTAGATCTCGTTTGCCGTTGCGTCACGCGAGAACTTCGTAAGATCGGGGTAAACGACAGCTACGAGATTTACCGTAGAGCCGCTTTGTCTTCCGACGACTACGCTTTCCGCAATATAATCTATATCGCTGAGGTATTCTTCAATTTCCTCGGGGAAGATGTTCTTACCGTTTTCAAGGACTATTACTGACTTAAGACGTCCCGTTACATAGAAATAACCGTCGTCGTCCATATATCCCATGTCTCCTGTGCGGAACCAGCCGTCCTCGGTGAATGCCGCTTCGTTTGCCTCGGGATTGTTGTAGTATCCGAGCATTACGTTATCGCCCTTTATCTGTATCTCTCCCTCGATGTAGCCGTGAGCGCCGTAGCCTGAGCCGTCTATACGGCCCTGACAGCAGGGAACTGCGGGACCTACCGAGCCGATCTTGCGGGCATAGTAGGGAGTAACGAAGGTAAGGGGAGCGCACTCGGTGATACCGAAGCCCTCGTATACGGATATACCTATATCGTCAAAAAACTCTATCATTCTGGGATTGAGCGCTGCGCCGCCGCAGATTATCTTCTTAAGTCTGCCGCCGAATGCGCCTGTGACGTCCTTAAAGAGAGCGTCGCGCTTGTCAACTCCCATTCTTCTGAGAGCACGAGAGGAGTTGATTCCAAGCTTTAATTTGTTTTCCTGTCCTGTCTTCTTTGCCTCTGCCCAGATCCTCTTATACATCGTGTATACGAAAAGGGGAACGAGAACAAGTCCCGTAGGCTTAAAGAGCTGGAAGTTTTTAAGAACCTTGGTAAGGGAGTCGTTTATGCATATCTGCGCGCCGTAGTCAAGCTCTGCAAGCATAACCGCAAGCTCGTAGGTATGGTGAATAGGGAGTACCGAAACGATAACGTCATCGGGGCCAAAGTCAACGGTCTCACACGCGGACGTAACCACCGAGAAAATATTTTTCTGAGAGAGCATAACGCACTTACTCGTGCCCGTAGTTCCCGACGTAAAGAGCATTTCTGCCATCTTTTCTCTGTTTTCTACGGGAGAGATTGCGAATTTGCCCGCATCTACGTCAGCCTTACCGTCAGCGCGAAGCTTTCTGTATGCCATAGTCTTGGGAGCTTCAAGCTCCTCGGGAGTGGGATCTACGGGAATGAAGAGCTCAAGGCAGGACTTTTCCTTGATCTCAGCAGTGAACTTGCCGTTGAAGTGATCGGAATAAACGATCGCATCGGCGTCAACGCTTTCAAGAAGACCGATGATCGAGCTTATTTCAAGCTCCTTATCCATGGGAATAGCCACGCCGCCCGTAACGAGGACTGCAAGGTATGTTGCGATCCATGCCACAGAGGTTTCTCCGATTATCGCTACCTTTTTGCCTGCAAGTCCGTGCTTGGTAAGACCTGCGGCTGTTCTGACTACTCTGTTATAAAATCTCACGTAAGAAATGCTGTAAAGCTGCTTGCTTTTATTATAGTAGGTAAATGCGGTCTTGTCACCGTGCTTCGCTATTATGCGGCACAGATCGTATGCGTCCAAAACTCTTTCGTATTTTCTGGGAGTTTTGGGTGCCGTAATTGCTTTTATTATCTTTTTCTTATTTGCCATGATAAAATCCTTTCTCTGTAAAAAACAGTATGGGGCATCAGCATTTGTTCTCGGACCGTTTGAGGTTTTCGCAAATTTCCCCGAAAACCCTGTAAAAGGTCGTTATATCTTCTGTTGAAATTTTGCCGCTGACGTATTTATTTATGTCAAGGGCAATGCTATTTATATCAGCCGCGATACGCTTTCCCTCATCGGTAAGCATAACTCTTTTTTTGTAGTTTGAGCATTCGGGACCTTCAAGGACGTATCCTTTTTCCGAAAGCTCGCTTATTATTCTCGATATCTGAGATTTGTCAAGCTCGCACTTTTTTGCGATCTGTGTTCTTGTAAGACCGTTGGGTGAAGAATTCAGCTTGCGAATACACATCGTATGCGCGCTGCTGAGTCCATAGCTTGACATGTACTTATTTTTTAGCTTTGTGATACTTTTGGATGCGTTAGTCATAAGAGCGGAAAATTCGTCTAATCTATCCTGCTCCACCTATATTTACCTCCTTTGCATTATAATACAATTATATAATACCACATTTTTGTTGAGTTGTCAACAATTTTTTGCAACTTTGTATATATTGTATATAACTGGCGGAAAAAACAGGCAAACCGACAAGGTCTTGGCAGTATAGTATTTTGCAATTTCTATTGGAAATATTTATAATTGCTTTAAAAAACACCGCCTTGCTTTTTAGCAATGGCGGTGTTTATATAGAATGTAATCAGTTAGAAGCCGCAGGCGCTTCGTAGGCAATACCTGCGATGTTAGCATATTCAGCAGCGGTTGAGCCCTCGGGAGCGATTACCTTTACCTTGGTGGATTTAACGAACAGGCGAGCATCGGGATCGGGAGCGCCGTCCTCGGTGTTTCCTATTTCTACCTTGTCGCCAAGGAAGGTAACGGTTGCGAGGTTAGCGCATTCAGCGAACGCGCCTGCCTTGATAGCCTTGACCGATGCGGGAACAACGATATCAGTAAACGCTGCGCAACCGAAGAATGCGTTCTCTCCGATTACCTCAAGGGTGGTGGGGAGAACCAAGTTCTCAAGAGAGGAGCAACCGGAGAACGCGCTCGTATCAATGGACTTGATCACGCAGTTCTCTGCAAAGGTAAGCTTCTGGAGCTTAGCGCAACCGTAAAATGCGCTGTTTCCAATGCTCTCTACCGTTGCGGGGAGAGATACCTCGGTAAGCTCGCCACAGCCGTAGAACGCTCCGTCGGAAACAGAGGTCAAAGCGGATGCGATAGACATCTTCTTAAGCGCGGTGCAACCGAAAAATGCGTACTTTCCTATCTCAGTAAGAGCGGAATTTTCTGCGAACGTAACAGATTCAAGACTTGTGCAGCCCCAGAATGCATTTTCACCTATGGAAACGACGGTTGCGGGCACGGTTACGCTCTTAAGAAGGTCGCAGCCGTAGAAAGCCGAAGCCGATATGTATTCAAGAGAATTGGGGAGAGTTACCGCGGATATGGTAGATGCGGACTTAAATGCGGAATCCGCAATTCCCGTAACGGGTCTGCCGCCAATATCGTCGGGGATAACAACAGCCTTATCGGCAGCTCCCGCGTAAGTATAACCGGTAATTTCATAGTTACCGTCTTCATTAACCGCATAAATAAAATCGCCGTACACGAGGTTGGTCTGTCCAGCTCCCGCGCCTGCTGCCGCGTTAATATCGATCTGTGTATTAGAGCCCGAGCAGCCGACAACGCTCAAGACAATAACGGCAACCAAGGCAATTGCCAGAAATTTTTTCATATTGGTATAAACCTCCAAATACAATTATTCGCATAATATTATACCTCAAATTGGTGCGAATGTCAATATCTAAAATGTGTCTTTGTTGATTTTTTTGTTAATCGGCGGTAAATTTTAGTTATGTTGACGGCTAACGCTTGACAGAACGTGCCTTTGGGGAGTATAATTAGTATAATGACAAAGAATGGGGGAAAGGTATGTCCGGACTTGACGTTGACGTAAAAAAGCTTTACGGTGTCGGCGCGGTGCGCGCGGCAGCGTACTCTAAAATCGGAATACGGACGGTGGGCGAGCTGCTCGAGCATTATCCGCGCGGATATGAAAACAGGGGCGACGTGCGCCTTCTTTCGGATACCTCCGAGGATTCAAAGGCGTCCGTTCTGCTTACGGTCGCTACACAGCCGAGGATAGCGAGACTCAAAAAACGCATGAGTCTCTTGAAATTCCGAGCTTACGACGAAAGCGGCTCGTGTGAGATAACCTATTTTAATCAGGACTTTTTGAAAAATGCGTTTCCGATAGGCGCAGAGTTCAGGTTTTACGGTAAGGTCGGCAGAACCAGAAACGGATATACCATGTCCTCCCCCGCCTACGAGCTTTACAGCGAGGAGACTATGCTCCCCCCGCTCGTTCCCGTATATCCTCTTACAGACGGGCTGACTGGTAAGCAGATAAGCAAGGATATAAGGGCGGCGCTCTCGATGGCGTCGTACACCGATGCGGACGAGGATCCGTTGCCCGAGGCAATACGTTCAAAATATTCTCTTTGCGTAGAGTCGTACGCAAGGCGGCAGATACACGCGCCTGAGAGCTTCGCGGCGCTTGCCAAGGCTAAAAAAAGACTTATTTTCGACGAGCTTTTGTATTTTGCGCTTGGCGTCAGCATGTCAAGCGGAAAGAGCGCAAAAAAGCAATCAGCGATTCCGTGTGAGAATACTGACGTTTCGGTGCTTCTCTCTCTGCTTCCTTACGAGCTTACGGGCGCGCAGAAGCGGGCAATATCCGAGATCGCCTCTGATATGTCAAGGGACGTCGCCATGAACCGAATGGTCGTCGGTGACGTCGGCTGCGGAAAGACGGTCGTTGCCGCCGCGGCGATATGTATAGCGGTAAAGAGCGGTAGGCAGGCGGCGCTTATGGCACCCACCGAGATACTTGCCACCCAGCACTTTTACGACTTGAGTGATCTTCTCGGCAAGCTCGGAATACGCTGTGAGCTGCTTGTCGGCTCGCTTACGGCGGCTCAAAAGAGAAAGGTCAGAGAGCGAATTGCGCTCGGAGAGAGCGAAGTTCTTATCGGTACGCAGGCGCTTATTTCGGACGAGGTCGAGTTTGCACGTGCGGGACTTGTGGTCGCTGACGAGCAACATCGCTTCGGTGTCGGTCAGAGGGCGATCCTCGCGGAGAAGAATAAGCATTCTCACATGCTCGTTATGAGTGCAACGCCTATTCCTCGCTCGCTTGCCTTGGCGGTTTACGGAAATCTTGACGTATCGAGAATTGACGAGATGCCAAAGGGCAGACAGAGGGTGGACACCTACGTTGTTGACGAAAGCTACCGAGAAAGACTTAACGGTTTTATCTCAAAGCAGGTCGAGTCGGGCGGTCAGGTGTATATCGTGTGTCCCGCAGTCGAGGACAGGCTTGAGGACGAGGCGGATCTACTCATGAACGAGATCGACTCCGACGGTGGCGTAAAGTCCGCTCCGCCATTAAAATCGGCAATAAGCTATGCGGCAAGCCTTGAGGAGATATTCCCGCAGTACCGAGTCGCATTTCTCCACGGCAAGATGAAGGGCAAGGAAAAGGACGCGGTCATGGGCGAATTTGCAAAGGGCGAGATACAGATACTCGTTTCGACCACGGTCATAGAGGTTGGAGTCAACGTGCCGTCAGCGAGCCTTATGATAGTAGAAAACGCCGAGCGCTTCGGTCTCTCACAGCTTCACCAGCTTCGCGGTCGAGTGGGCAGAGGCAACCGTAAGTCCTACTGCGTGCTCGTTTCGGAATCAGCAAGCACCGAGGGTAGGGCAAAGGAAAGACTTATGACTATGAAGGACTGCTACGACGGCTTTGATATCGCTGAAAAGGACCTTCTGATGCGCGGTCCGGGTGACTTCCTAAAGGGAAGCGGAGAGGAAACGGTGCGGCAGAGCGGCGGTGTAAAATTCCGTCTCGCAGAGCTTTGCGACGATGCGGCACTTTTGAAAATTGCCTTTGACGAGGGTAAGGCGCTGCTTGCAAAGTCTCCCGATCTTTCGGCATATCCCGCACTTGCTACAAGGGTAAAGAAGATGTTTACCCTTGAGGAGGGAACTATAAATTAGAGCGTAGCGGACAGCGGCAAAACATTTCGGAAAAGTTATTATAACTACGAGGGTAATATGTATTACAGACACAACCTGGATTATAAATATCCCGAGCGCAGTGATGAGCACATGATAGTGGTCAAGCATTTGCGTGACACAAAATTTGACGTAAATTATCCGTATCTTGATAAAAGCTTTCTCTATAAGGTAAAGAGAGCCGTTTATTGGCTTTTGGTAACCGCAATAGTTTTTCCTCTTATGCGTCTTACGCACGGACTTCGTATTTACGGCAAGGAAAATCTTAAAAAACATAAGGCGGAGCTTAAGGGTGGCGCGATCTCAATCTCAAACCACGTGTTCTATTGGGATTATCTTGCCGTCCTAAAGGCAATACGTCCGCGCCTTGCATATTTTCCAGCGTGGAAGACCAATTTCGAGGGCTCGAACGCAACGCTTATCCGTTGGTCAGGCGGAATTCCAATTCCTACCGACGACCTGCGCGCTATGGTCAAGTTCAACCGAGCCATAGAGGAGGTGCTTACGAGCGGTAAGTGGCTGCACTTTTATCCAGAGGGCTCTATGTGGCTGTTTTATCCCGACATCAGACCGCTTAAAAAGGCGGTGTTCTCATACGCCGTCAAGTTTAATAAGCCTATATTGCCTATTACCATGTCCTTCCGCCCGAGAAAGGGAATAATGAAGCTTTTCTCAAAAAAGCCGAGAGTCGATTTACATATCGGTGAGCCGCTTTTCCCGAACAAGGATCTGCCCAAAAGAGAGGCAGAGGAGGAACTGCGCGCAAGAGCCTACCATATAATGCAGGTCATGAACGGAATAAACCCGGGTGACCCCACCTATAACGTAGATCAGGATATATCGAACTACAAAAAAACCATGTGAAAAAGAAGCTTCAAAGCCGTGATATGACGGATTTGGAGCTTTTTTCCTTAAAAGGATTGACAAAGCGCAATTGTTGTGATATAATAGCCGTCGATGAGGGAGTAGCGAGCGCGAAAAACGCGCAGCAAGTCAACATACTGACCAAACGGTCTGGCTTGCTTTAATTCGCGAGACTCATGTATCGGTGCTTTTGCCGTGCATGGAGTTCCTTTGTCTGACGCCAAGTACGGTATGCCGCACTTGGATTTTTTATTTCGAGGAGAGAAAAATGACAGTTAATTTTCCGACAGAGTTTGCCTTTTATTTTAACAGCGCGCTCATAGGAGTGGGACTTGCCATGGACGCTTTTTCCGTTTCACTGGCTAACGGACTTAACGAGCCGTCCATGAAAAAGGGCAAGATGTGCGGCGTTGCGGGAATGTTCGCGTTCTTTCAGGCGCTCATGCCCGCGATAGGGTGGGTATGCGTTCATACCGTGGTTCAGCATTTCGAGGCGTTTGAAAAATTTATTCCGTGGATAGCACTCGCACTTCTCGGAGCTATCGGTGGAAAGATGCTCTACGAGGGAATTACCTGCGAGGTCGCGGAGGAGTGCAAGATCAAAAAAATCGGATTTTTGGCGCTCGTGGTGCAGGGGATAGCAACCTCGATCGACGCCTTGTCGGTAGGCTTTACCATTTCCGAGTACGACTGGTTTTCGGCACTGCTATGTGCGGTTATAATTGCTCTTGTCACGTTCGTTATCTGTCTTGGCGGAATTGCTATCGGCAAAAAAGCGGGAACAAAGCTTGCGGGTAAGGCAGGTATACTTGGCGGCGCAATTCTCATATTTATCGGACTTGAAATATTTATTACGAGTTTGTTTTAATAGAAAAATGCATCGGTCTCATTTGAGTCCGATGCATTTTTTTACTTATTTAGTGCAATATTCGTCGTAAAATGACAGCATTTGCGTAATTAGAGCGGTATCAAGCTCAAAGTAAAGAGCTTTATTGAGGTTTGCGCTCATAAACTCCGTTTTCGTTGTGTCGTTGTATTTCAGCCCATTCGATTCCACGTACTCCTCGTAGCTCTCCTCAAGATTTCTTCGGTATTCGCGAGAGGCATCGGAGTAGAACATATTTGAATGCCCTCTGTTCTCGTACAGAACGAATTCAAATCTTTCATCGTCCGAAAATTCTGCGTAAAACTTGTCGTAGCCATATTCGGTGGGAACAGTTGCGTCGTCTGCACTGTGTACTATCATTACTCCCGCGTCGGTGGTTTCCATACTCTCAACTGCCGAAAGGTCAGCATATTTTTTTGTGAATTTGAGCCGCTCGTAGAGAGAGACGTAGGGCGTTGTCAGTGATGCTGTGCTGCCTACGTATTTTTCGCCCTGATAAAGTATCAGATCCTCGGATTCGTTAAAGCCTGCAACGACTATCGCCGCCTCTATTTCGGGATAGAGCCCGAGAACGCTTGCCGTAGAATAAGCGCCCCAGCTGTGTCCGAAAAGTGTCAAGGGAAGTCCTTTATATTCGGGTGCTTGCATGACGTATTTTATAGCATGCTCAAGGTCGATTATTCCTTGTGGAAAGCCCTCGACCGAGCTTCCGTCGGTATCTCCGTTTGCCGTCGCATCGTATGCAAATACGTAATACCCACCGCGTGCGAACGCATCTATCAAGGGAAGATATGGGGTGTGTCCGCCCCCGCCGAGTCCGTGAGCAACGATTATCACGCCTTTGTGTGTCATATCCGCACGTGAGTATTTAAATGCGGCAAGCTCTTTGTCGTCATTTACCGCTATTTGCGCCTTTTCAACGATGAGCCCGTCAAAGTCCTCGGCGGAGAGCGTATTCCAAGGCGAGGGATCATAGCGCACGCCGAATATGGACTCGTAAATGATAAAGGTAGCCGTTGGCATTAGGACAAGCGGCACGCATATTACGATACATATAAAAGAGATGAGTATAGGTTTTAATATTTTTCTTTTTCTAATTTTCATATTAACCTCCTCATATAATATCTTACAGTAAAATTATAACACAAGTATTTTTCTATTTCAATACGTATTTTGCGGTAACGCAAAAAAATTTTGGTAAAAATTAAATATGTACTTGATTTATGTAAATACATGTGTTAAAATATAAATACAAAATACTTTTTAAGAAAGGCATAGTTATGAAAAAAAGAATTGCCCTTATTGCTTTGAGCTTGTTGCTCGTTCTTACCAGCTTTAGCTTCGTTTCGTGCGATAACTTAAAAAAGGTTGATAGCATTGACGGTCTTACTCCTGGCGAGGCGTACGAAAAAGCGCTTGTGTTGCTTGAGGACGTTGACCGTTACGACGTTCACCTTGACATGAAGTCGCAGGCCAAGATCCTCTTTGTTCCCGTTTATACGATCGAGGTCGAAAACTTCTGCTATTACTCCTACGACGGAAAAAATCAGCACTATGAGATTCCAGATGGATCTCTTGAAATGCTTGAGGAGCACGGACTCTCTGACGTAATGTCGGGCTTTGACGAGGCTATCTGGTACGTTGACGGCATTTGCTACGTAAAGAACGGCAATGTTAAGGAAAAGTTTGAAAGCAGCTATAATCCCATTCAGCGTAGCGACTATGAAACGGCAGTGTCGAATATTCTAAGAAAGCACAGAGGTGAAACGCAGTGCTACCGTGACGGTGACCGCTATTATTTCACCGTTGAAATTACCGATCCTGCACAGATGGAGCTTAACATGGGAACCGACAACGAGCTATATACCGTATATCTTACCGAGGACGGCTACGTTGACGAGATCATATTCGAGGGAACGATGAAGGGATTTGTGCACCTTACCATAGCGGCAGACTACTCATACGAGGACGCGCCTAAGGTAACTCCTCCTTCTGACGCACATAATTACGTTACCAAATCCTCCTCTTATGGCTATTAATAGCTGAATACATAAAAAGAGCCTTTCAACCGAAAGGCTCTTTTTTTGTGTTTTTATTTGCCTTGCGGCTTTTTGTGCTTCTTTTTCGCAACTGAAAAGCCAAAGCTGCCAAGGCGCTTTCCAAGTCCGAAATAGTCTCCGTGCGCGTATGCCGCGAGGTGCGCACGCTGAAGATTGAGCTTGCCCTTATCGTCGATAAGCGACTCGTCAACGTCAACCGCGACTATGTCGGCAAGGAACATATGGTGCGTTCCCATGGGGATAATGTCCGTAACGTGGCATTCGAGCGAAAGCGGACTTTCGGCGATGAGAGGACAGTCAATTTCACTTGCCGCCTCACGAGAAAGCTTGCATTTTTCGAATTTGTTGACCTTAGCGCCCGTGTAAACACCGCACCAATCGGCGGATCTGACAAGCTCCTCGGTCGTAAGATTTATGGCAAAAACGCCGCTTTTCTTTATTATCTCATAGGAATGACGGCTGGGTCTTACGGAAATGTACGTCTTGGGTGGGTTGGTGTTGACGATGCCCGTCCAAGCGATAGTAATTATATTGTCCTTCTCTCCGTCCGAGCAGGTGACCATAGCGGGCGGCACGGGAGCGAGAAGCGCGCCCCCCTTCCATTTGATTTTTGACATAAGTGCTCCTTTTGATGTGCTGTTAAGATCTCAAGGGAATTATAACAACTCAAATCCTATTTTTAGGTATCTGGTCATTATTTATCCTCCAATTCTTTTAACAGCTTTTCGATTTGCTGTCTCTTTTTCTTTTCTATGGAAACGTTTGCTTTTAGATCTCGTGCCGCGCTCTTTGAGTCTTGGCCGAACAGCAAACGAAGCCATCTTTTTATCTGATAAAAGGGTGTCAGCCATTTCTTCGTTTGAATGGTAGGATATTGCAGACTCAGCTGTGCGTACGGCAAAAAGATTTTTGACCGCAGATATTTAACACGGCCGCCTTTTTTTGCTTGGTTTACAGCCGCACGGTTTTCTGTGTCTGCATACATTCCTGCATATAGGATATAGTCTTGTATATCTTTGGCAAGGCTTGTCATATCGGCCTTGTCAAACCAAACGAGTGAGGCTTCCTCGCATGCCTTGGCGAACGTCAATAGCTTGCCGTTCTTCAAAAGCTGGTAACACGCCTCTGACCTATATTGTGGGTGCTTTTGCAAAAGATAAACATCTAAAAACGGTCTTACGCCACAGCCTCCGATTTCAAAATGCTTTTGCATGTGCGCTATGTGATAAAAATAAAACATTTCATTCGTCATGGTCTTTTGGCAGGATCGACTTTCCGAGACAGCTTCCCAAACTCCATACAAAATATCGTTTGAGTATTGGGGGTGTTCATTTTCTACTAAACTGTGATGCAGCTCTAAGTGAATACCGCTCGGTGAATATAAGGATACGTCGTGAGAGGAGTCGACTGCTTGCGCCTGATATTCTAACTCTTTTATTAATATTTCTTGTGCTAGATCCAAATCAGTCTTGCTAATTAAAATATCAATATCGCAGCTTGTTCTCATCCATGGCTCGGGGTAATATTGCCGAATTACGCTCCCTTTTAACGGAATAAAGGGAATTTTTGATTTTTCTAAGGTCTTGCATATCTGCTCGAGCTCATAATTCTGATACTCATAGCGGTACACTGCAAGATCCCGTTCCTTTAAGAAGCGTTCTTTAGCCTCCGTGCCGTCGGGCAACAAGCCGTTTTTATCAAGCGCGTCTCCAATGAGGTGCGCCAGATCGTGCCGCTTGGAAAGCTTAAACAGCAGAGGCAACACATCGGGCGTTATTGAATTTTTCACATCGTCGCAAAGTTCGCTACCGTTTATTTCAAAACGAAGCAATGCGAAAAAAGCTTTTTCAACCGTTAGTTGCATGCTGCCTCCTTGCTTTTTAATGATTGAGATTTTTTATATATTATAAAATTCCTTATACCATTCGGCAAATCTGCGAATTCCTGTGCGAAGGGGCGTCGCGGGCTTAAAGCCGAGGTCTGCCTCAAGCGCGGAGGTGTCAGCGTACGTCACGGGGACGTCACCTGCCTGCATGGGTACGAGCTCCTTGTGAGCCTCAAAATCATAGTCCTCGGGCAATACCTTCGCGCGAATAAGCTCCTGCTGCAAAATATCTACGAAGTCAAGCAAATTCTCGGGGCTGCTGTTTCCGATATTATATACCTTGTACGGCGGCAACGGCAAACCGTCCTCACCGTTTTTCTTTTCGGGCGCGTGCTGCATAACGCGCTTTACGCCCTCAACGATATCGTCTACGTATGTAAAATCACGCTTGCAATTACCGTAATTGAAGATCTGGATCTTATCGCCCTTCAAGAGCTTATTGGTAAATCCGAAGTATGCCATATCGGGACGTCCTGCAGGTCCGTAGACGGTAAAGAAGCGAAGTCCCGTAGAGGGAATATTATAAAGCTTGCTGTATGAATGAGCCAGCAGCTCGTTAGACTTTTTGGTTGCCGCGTAAAGGGAAACGGGATTGTCCACCTTGTCGTCCGTTGAATACGGTACTTTTTTGTTTGAACCGTACACCGACGAGCTTGATGCATACACCAGATGCTCCACGGTGTTGTGTCGGCACGCCTCCAAAATATTATAAAATCCGATCAAATTCGATTCTATATATACGTCGGGATTGGTGATGGAATATCTTACACCTGCCTGCGCCGCTAAATTGACGACGACAGCGGGCTTATATTCTGCAAAAATGCTATCAATTAGCGCCTTGTCGGCAATATTTCCGCGAACAAAGGTCCATTTACAATCCGCTTTCGCGCTGACTGCCTTTTCAATTTCCGAAAGTCTATATTCCTTGATTGAAATGTCGTAATAATCGTTCATATTATCAATACCGATAATATGTATGCTTTGATAGGAGCGCAGGAGCTCCAGAACGAGATTGCAACCGATAAATCCTGCGGCGCCCGTTACAAAAATAGTTTTATTATTTAGATCCACGTTCGGCTTTAACATATCCCCCTATACTCCTTTTGTACCTTTTCATAGCTTTCCAAATTGCCTATGTCATAACGCTTTCCGGGCATTTCCATAGCATGTACCTCCGTCTGCGTACAAAGCCAAGCAATGTAGCTTCCGGGAGCGTCTACGCCACAACCGTTCTCAATGCCCTTTTTAACAAGACGCGCATCCTCTCTAGTGTAATAATAGAAGGGGGGACACGCCCAGTTCGATTTAGGCTCTGCGGGTTTTTCGGTCAAACTGAGAATTTTATCATTTTCGTCCACTTCCGCAACTCCGCACTTTTTGAGCTTTTGCTCCGATGCCTCAAAGTAGCGCATAATGCAAGACGTTCCCTTATCCTTGGCGTAGACTATAAACCTTGTCAGAGAGAAATCCAAGAGGTTATCTCCTGCAATAACCAGCATATCGTCGTCAATAGAAAGCTCGTCAATTGCGAACTGAATGTCACGTACCGCACCAAGGCGGGTTTCATTTGTGCTTGTGCCGTCATCAACAATCGTGATTTTTTGTTTTTTGTCCGCTGCCCAATTTTCAAAATGACAAGCAAATTTATGGTTGGAAATGACAATATATTCATTCACTAAACCAAGTGAATCAATATCTTCGATCAACCAATCAAGGATCGTTTTGTTCTGCACTGTCAATAAGGGCTTGGGGAAATTTTCGGTCAAAGGATATAATCTCGTTGCATATCCTGCCGCCAAAATCAAACATTTCATAATTTTACTCCATCTGCCGTATCGCAAATATGTACTGAGAATTTTCCTTTTAATGCGGGGAACGCCTTTAAATATTCGTTCGTCACCTTTTCTTCTATGTTCTCGGCGAACGAGGGATCGATCATTGCCATACAGCAGCCCTTAAAGCCCGCACCGCTAAAGCGACCGCCGTAAATGCCGTCGGTGCGAAGCATGATCTCATAGAGCAATTTCAGCTCATCCGAGCCCGTCTCGTAGTTGTAGATAGAAGAACGTCCGCTTTCAAATGAAAGCTTGCCGAAAGCTTCAATATCTCCGTTGCGCCATGCCTCGGCGCCTGCTTCTACACGTTTAAATTCCGTGTACCAATGCTCCGCACGCTTGCGCCAGTTTTCGGGGAGTCTGTCTTTGTATTGTAAATACGTTTCGTAGGGCACGTCGCGAAGAAAGGTCTCACTAAATTTGCCGTATTCCATACCGCTGAACGCCTTTAACGCATACGCGGCACTGCGACATTCGTCCACGCGCATATTAAATTTACTGCCGGCAAGTGTTCTTTCCACACCCGAGAAGAAGACCGCGATTTTATAGGGCTTCATGCTCGGATGGGTGGGGATCAGCTCGTAGCTGTCATCCTTGGTGTCAAGGTACAAAAGCTTATCCTTCTTTGAGAAGACCTCGCAGGACTGGTCGAGCTTTCCGCAGGAAACGCCCACGTACTTGTTTTCAGCCGCCTGTGCCGTAAGTATCATTTCAAGCTCGGAGAGGTGAATACCGTTCACCTCGCAAAGCGCGGACAAAAAGGCGATAGTCACCGCGGCAGAGGATGAAAGACCTCCTATTGGCAGAGAGCCCTCGATAACACCGCAGAGCCCCACCTTCAAGGGATATTTTTGCGATAGCATCAACGTCGCGCCACGCAAATAGTCTGCCCAATCATTTTCTTTTTGATCGGGTACGGACTGCACGTGCCATTGAGCACGCTTGTTAAATTGCAAGGACGTCAATTCAATTACGCCGTTTTGCTTCGGCGCGTACGCAATATGAATGCCCTTGTCAATTGCAAAGCCCGTTATTTTGCCGTACTGATGGTCGCTGTGCGCACCGATCGGGCAAACGCGGTAGGGGCAGAACGCCACGGCCGTCGGGTCTTTTTTATAGGTTTCATTAAATCTTTGAATACTTAACATCAATACTTTCTCCAAACCATTTTATCTACTACGCCAGTGTAGGACTGAATGATCTTTACGACCTTTGTAGAAACGTTTTCTTCTACGTAATCGGGTACGGGAATGCCGTGGTTTTCATCGCTTGTCAGCTCCACGGCGGTATCGACTGCCTGCAAAAGATGCTTTTCGTCAATGCCCGCAAGCACGAAGCACGCCTTGTCAAGCGCCTCGGGGCGTTCTGTGCTTGTACGGATACATACGGCGGGGAAGGGCTTTCCGATGCTCGTAAAGAAGGAGCTTTCCTCGGGAAGTGTGCCGCTATCCGAAACGACGGCGAACGCATTCATCTGCAAATTGTTGTAATCGTGGAAGCCCAAGGGCTGGTTCTGAATTACGCGCTCGTCAAGGTTAAATCCGCTTGCCTCCAAGCGCTTTCTGCTTCTTGGGTGGCAGCTATACAAAATGGGCATATCGTATTTTTTCGCCAATTTGTTTATTGCCGTAAAGAGAGAAACGAAATTCTTTTCCGTGTCAATGTTTTCCTCTCTGTGCGCTGAGAGAAGAATATATTTCTTTTTCTCAAGTCCGAGGCGAGAGAGCACGTCGCTCGCTTCTATCTCGGATAGGTTGCTGTGCAAAACCTCAGCCATAGGAGAGCCCGTAACGTACGTTCTTTCCTTAGGCAATCCGCATTCCGCCAAATAGCGGCGAGCGTGCTCGGAATATGCTAAATTTACGTCGGAAATAATATCGACGATACGGCGATTGGTTTCCTCGGGTAGGCATTCGTCCTTGCAACGGTTTCCTGCCTCCATATGGAATATCGGAATATGCAATCTCTTTGCGGAAATAGCGGAAAGACAGCTGTTCGTGTCTCCCAGGATCAAAAGCGCGTCGGGCTTGCAAGCCGCCATAAGCTTATACGAGCAGTTGATGATGTTGCCGACGGTCGCGCCAAGGTCGTCGCCGACCGCGTCCATATATACCTCGGGATCGGCAAGCTTCAGGTCCTTGAAGAATACGCCGTTAAGGTTATAGTCATAGTTTTGACCCGTGTGCGCCAAAATGCAGTCAAAGTATTGGCGGCATTTGTTTATAACGGCAGCAAGACGGATGATTTCAGGTCGCGTGCCAACGATGATCAACAGCTTGAGCTTGCCGTTATCCTTAAATTTTACGTCGGAATAATCCAATTTAATTTTAGTTTCCATACTATTATACCTCGCACGTGCTGTGACTGTTTATTCTACGATTTCAAAAAATGTGTCGGGATGGTTAGGATCAAATTGCTCATTTGCCCACATTACAGTTACCAAATTTTCTGTATTTGAAAGGTTTATAATATTGTGGGTGTATCCGGGTAGCATGTGTACTGCTTGAATTTTTTCACCGCTTACCTCAAAATTCAACACTTCGTCTGTGCCGATCTTGCGCTGTTGTATGAGACCGTGTCCCGCAACAACAATGAAAAACTCCCATTTCGTATGATGCCAATGCTGTCCCTTTGTAATACCGGGCTTGGAAATATTGACGGACACCTGTCCGCATTTTTCCGTCTTCAAAAGCTCCGTAAAGCTTCCGCGCGCGTCAACGTTCATCTTAAGATCAAAGGCGGCTTTTTCTTTTGGCAGATAGCTCAAATAGGTCGAGTACAGCTTCTTTGCAAAGCTGCCGTCGGGTATCTCGGGGATAACGAGCGTTTCGCTCTGTGAGCGAAAAGTGTGCAATAAATCAACGATCTCGCCAAGTGTGACCTTGTGCGTGGTAGGAGCAAAACAATATTTGCCCATATCACTTTGGACGGGCGTTAATCCGTCGTAATTACAACGATGTCCTTTCCCTTCGAGTAGGTCAAGCATTTCTGTTACTAAATCGTCTATATACAGAAGCTCAAGCTCGGTCGCTCTGTCGTTGACAGTAATCGGCAAGTCGTTCGCAATGTTGTTGCAGAAGGTTGCCACAGCACTGTTATAATTCGGTCTGCACCACTTGCCGAAAAGGTTTGGGAAGCGGTAAACATATACATGTCCGCCACCTTGGCGCTCATAATCGAAGAACAGATCTTCTCCTGCCTTCTTGCTTTTTCCGTACTCACCGTCAGAATATCTGCCGATAAGTGTGGCTTGAATAGAAGATGCAAGCATTACTGTGCAGTTGTTATTGTACTTTTTTAAGGTATCGAGCAGAGTTGACGCAAAGCCGAAATTGCCCTGCATAAATTCTTCCGTGCTTTTCGGGCGGTTTACCCCCGCAAGATTAAATACAAAATCCGCGTGCTCGCAATATGTGTCCAAATCGGACTGCGACGAATCAATATCGTATTCGAATATTTCTTCAATGGCAAGGGACGGACGGGTCTTATCCTTTCCGTCTCTTAAATTTTTTAAAGCGGCACATAGGTTTCTTCCAACAAAGCCTTTTGCGCCCGTAACAAGAATTTTCATGGCTTTTCCTTATTTTTTCAATTCGTCTTTAATGTATTGCAATGCCGCAATTTTCGCCTTTGTTTCTTCTACCGTTAAAAGCTGTGTATTGTTGGAGTTAAATTCCGTCAAGGGATTACGCTCTACGTCACCACGATTGAAGTATTTGTCATAATTCAAGCCGCGTTTGTCGCAAGGCACGCGATAAAAGTTTCCAAGGTCAATTGCGTTTGCGCATTCTTCGTTTGTCAACAACGTTTCGTACATTTTTTCACCGTGACGAATACCTATTACCTTGATATTGTTCTTATCTCCGCCAAACAGCTCGCATACAGCCTCTGCCTGTGTTTGAATGCTGCAAGCAGGAGCTTTCTGCACAAGAATATCACCGCTTTCACCGTGTTCAAATGCAAACAAAACAAGGTCAACTGCTTCTTCCAAAGACATAATAAATCTTGTCATTGTAGGATCGGTAATGGTTATGGGCTTGTTTGCCTTGATTTGTTCGATCCAAAGAGGAATAACACTACCGCGAGAACACATTACGTTTCCGTAACGGGTACAGCAAATTTTTGTTTTTTCGGGAGAAATCGTGCGAGATTTTGCAACGATAACCTTTTCCATCATCGCCTTGCTTGTTCCCATTGCGTTTACAGGATACGCCGCTTTGTCGGTTGAAAGGCAAACCACATTTTTAACACCCGCCTCAATTGCTGCCGTTAAAACGTTTTCTGTTCCGATAACGTTGGTCTTTACCGCTTCGATCGGAAAAAATTCGCAAGAGGGAACTTGCTTTAATGCCGCCGCATGGAATATGTAATCGACATCGTGCATAGCATTTCTAACCGACTGAATATCTCTTACGTCGCCAATGTAGAATTTAATTTTATCTGCCACCTCGGGCATTTTTGCCTGAAACTCGTGACGCATATCGTCCTGCTTCTTTTCATCACGTGAGAAAATACGGATCTCACCTATATCTGTTTTTAAAAATCTATTAAGCACGGCATTGCCGAACGAACCCGTACCACCTGTGATCAGTAACGTTTTACCTTTAAACAACGACATATTAATTTACTCCTATTTTATCAATGCTTTCTCGCATATATTTTTTTGATTCATTTACTTTGGATTGCATTAATTTGTTGACAGCGTTATAGTCAATAACGCTGTGGGCGTTTTCAAAATTTCTGTCTCCGATTTTGAATTGCTCTAAAAGATCAATGAGCCGCTCTCTCTTTGCCAAACCCTCTTCCGAATCACATCCCAACAGTGTAAATTGCTTTTGGAATAAAATTGAAAAAGCCAAACCGTGAAATGAGTTTGTGAAGACATACTCGGCATTAGCGATATGATTCAAAAACTCCTCGGGAGAAAGGCCGAATTCCTTTTTAAAGCCGTTCAAGGAGTTTTGCCTGTTGTAAGGCAGGATAACGACCTCAAGGCCCCTACTCTTGGCAAACTCCGCGATCTTTTTCTTCTCAGCTTCGGGATATCCTATCAAGGCATACACTAAGCAATACTTTCTCTTTTGCGGTCTTTCCCTTACAAAATCATTCCAATAGTTATTCAAAAGGAATACTGGATCAAGCACTTGCATCGCATCCAGACCCATAGAATTAACGATGGAAACGCCGCTCTGCTCGCGTATACCGATCGCGCGGTATTTGGATAGATCAGCCTTCATTTTTGACAAGATAAGATCATCGTTTATTTCCGAAATTCCAAAGCTTGAGCCGTAGGATATTCGCG
The DNA here is from genome assembly GCA_015063335.1 of Oscillospiraceae bacterium. Next base: position 22,987 of record SVUH01000013.1, read on the forward strand.
GCTTCTCATCGGGAAGAAAATCGAACATATAATTCGACGAAAAGACCTTGTGATACGGATTCCATATCTGATCTCCTCCGCTGACGAAAAGGTCGTAGTCCTCAAGCTCACTTAAGAGCTTCTCCTCGGAGTCGTAATACTTGCTTATTTGCAGATTCCTTTTGCGAAACGCCTTGAACTTTTCCGCCTTTTCTTGCATGCTTTTCTTTTTTAAGAGGGTAACCGCCTTATAGCGGACTCTCTCGCAAAGAGTTGGCGTTTGGGCGACCGATGCATAGTGCGACGACTTTCCGTTTACCATTCTTTTTATGTGTAAAAGCTCTGCGGTGTGCCCCTCTATCTCAAGATATTTTTGAGTGGCGTATGCCTGGAGCACAGTTCCGTAGTTTTCTGATTCAAAAAAAGTTAAAATCGCGATCTTCATAACTTTTCCTTTTACTTGTTTTTATAATTCCGATAATATTTAAACCAACAAGCCCACGCACGTATTAAGGTTATAAGCTTGGTATTTTTTATTGGTCGCTTTATGTAGTAATACATGAAATCTTTGAAGGAAAGCTTCTCCTTGCTTTTTGTTCTTCGATCCGTAGGATCTTTATAAGCCAAATCGGAAGAAATAACTCCCAAATTATTATAATTTACGTCTGTTATTCCATTCATCTCAAATATTTCATGCGTTCGACTAAGCCATTTTCGAGATGTTATGCCGACACCATCTACAAATTTGTTGTAATATTTAAATACTGGTGCAGAGTCATTGATCCTATAATGTATTACATCGTATCCTGCTACAATTGAACGAATATTTGAATTTACTTCAAAAGCCCAAGCATCTTCTTTCTTTACCAAAAGCTTTTCCAAAAAGTCTTTTCGGTAAAGAATAATCATCATATTTGTCCGTCCTTTGTTGAAACGGTTTGCTTTCCTGTATGCTAGTTCACTGTCAAATTCTTTAGGATAGCTACTTCCTCGTTTGATTGGGTGGAAATAGATCCCACCCCATTTAGGCTTCTTTTTCATTCGTTCAAACGCATCTAAAAAAGCTTTCTCATTGACTTCTTCGTGCACGAAGTAATCTTCAAGGCTGAAAAGAATGTAATCGCTTTCAATTTGCTTTAAGGCATATTGAAGCCGTTCTGTCCAAGTTTTTCCCCTACCTGTATTAATTGTTTTAACGGTCATAAAGTCACAGTTAAAATTTTTTTCTTCGGTCATTAGATAACAGTTTTGGGGATGATTTTTCCAGTTTTTATGGATTAGTTTAAAATAAGGTGACCATGCGTCTTCATATAGGTCGCAACTTAATATGAGTAGGGATATTTCTTGGAGGTTATGCTCCCCCCCCCCCGGGGGAGGGAATTGTCGAGATTTAAGCCGTTACATTTTTTGAAGTTTTTCATTTTCTATATTTGTTTTTCGCCTTTCTATTGTTTTTTTCATTCATTATAAATCTCCCATCAAGCCCAAGCTTCTGCCGCCGTCAACAGCCAAATTCTGACCGGTAATGAAATCGGCTTCCCGTGAAGCTAAAAACGCGACGCCGTGTGCAATATCCTCGGGACGGCACAACTGATCCAAAACGTTTTTGGAAGCAGAGGAGCTGAGCTTTTCGTCAGTTGCATTTTCTCTCGGCACAAGCCCTGGAGAAACGCAATTTACCGTAATTCCGTACTGCCCAAGCTCAATTGCCTGGGATTTCATAAGTCCAAACAATCCAGCCTTTGCGGCTGCATATTCCGCATGCTTTGTTTTTCCCTGCATGCCTACGATAGACGAAACATGAATTATCCTACCGTGCCGGGATCCTTTCATATATTGAACTGCTTCGCGGGATGCCAGTATGGCACCGCGCAGATTAACAGCCATAAGCCCGTCGATGTTTTCAATGGACTGTTCGTGCAAATATCTCTTTTCCGTACGGGCGCTGTATCCGGCATTATTAACTAATACGTCGATCTTACCGTGCGTAGCAGCTACCTCTTTCATTGCTCGCTTAATAGAAGCCTCGTCTGCAACGTCCATGACGGCATAATCAACGTCTAAGCTTTTCTCTTGAAATTGCTTTTGCAAGGAAATCAGCTTTTCTTCCGATCTGCCCGTTAAAACGACCGTTGCACCTTCTATTGCGAAACGTTGACAGATAGCTTCTCCTATTGATCCGGTAGCGCCTGTAACGAGCACCACCCGATCCTTAAATCGTTGCTGCTTGTCTACGTATACGTACTGAGTTTCTTTTTTTACAACAATACGTTGTTTCTTTAAAAAATCAAACATTTTTACCTCGTAAGATCGTTTTTAAAATGTTCTTTACAGAGCTTTCCTTTTCCTCAAATTGCGCATATGATTTTTTTAAAACCTGCGCGTCTTGCTCCTTGTCAGTGAATACCTCAATAAAGATGGGTCTTTCCGTTGCTTCGTTCATGCGAATGAGCGCCGCACTGAGGTCCTGCTCATTGCGGACTGCAATATATTCAAAGCCGCGGGATTCTACCCAGCCCTTTGCTGTTGCATCGTGTCCTGCCGCAATGTTCTGATCTAATGTTGATACGTTCTTTATTCCTACGGTGTAGTGAAACAGCGTTGCTCCACTGTTATTGCTTAAAATTATTCGCATATTAGGGGAGATATAATTATTCCAAAGCGAATTCATATCGTAGAAAAAGCTTAAGTCTCCGATCAACAAAAATGCTTTTTTGTCATTATTGCAAGCCATTCCCATATATGCCGATGCCGATCCGTCTATGCCGTTTGCGCCGCGGTTGCAGTATACCTCTATCGAAGGATCAAGGTCAAAATGCGAAACCAAACGCACGCTTGTGCTGTTTGCGATATGAAACGCAGAGCCCTTGGGAAGCGCATTTACTAATTCTCTTACAGCATAAAAATTGCAGTAGGGAAGTTCAATATTATTAAAGTCTATTCCCGCAGTTTTGCTTTGCCAAAGCTCTAAGTAGGCGGAATCCACTTGCGCCTTACTTCCTGTCTTGACCATTTTTTTCAAAAATTCTATTGGAGATGCCTCAAATACCTCCTTAATACTGAATAAGGGGTCTTGCAGGCTTCCGTCAGCATTTACGCACCAGTGGTCAAACATTCCCTTGCAGCTTTTCAAGTGACTACGCACGTATGATAAATATCCGCTGTTTAAGGTGATCACGATCTCCGGCAACAGTGTGCTTTTAAAGCTTTCCGCTGAGGTTACCCTTGAGAGCGAAAACGTTGAGACGGCGCCCTTGCAATGTAAATTTGACAAGGGATCAACGGCAATGATCGCGCCGTACATAGAGGAAAATTCCTCAACAATGCGAATATCCTCGTCTGTTAACGACGGTGACTGACCGTACAGCACCAACACTCTTTTGTTTTTCAATTGTTCTGCGTATGAGGTCCAGTCGTCGTAGAGATAATGGCGTTTTATTTTTTTGACCTTGGGTAATTCGGTAGTATTGAAAACAGACAGTCCCTTTTCAATGGGAATGTTAATTTGTACCGGCGCTCCGCCGTGATGATTCAATTCGAGAATTGCTTCGTTGATCATTCTGCCGCACGTATATTCGTCGACCTCGTCTTTTATCATAGGAAGCTGTACGATCTTTCTTGTTACCTTTTCAAAGCCGTCAGTCTGAGGAAGCATCTGCTCCTCATCTTGATTCAAATAGTAAGGATTTCGGTCCGCAGAAATGACCAGTAGCGGCAGCTTTTGATAAAACGCTTCCGTTACCGCAGAATAATAATTGCAAACAGCAGTACCAGACGTGCAGCAAATCGCAACGGGTTCTCTGTAACGCTGTATCAAGCCTATCCCAAAAAAGCCGGCGCTTCTTTCATCTACAATGGAATACGTTTCGAAAAACGGATCAACCTCCAAAGAGTGCGCTATCGGAACGTTTCGGTTGCCGGGGGATAATACGACCCTGCGAATATTATGCTGTTTAAGTAAAGAAACTAAAATTTGTACACTTTTTATGTCTGAATACATACTATTTCTCCATTACTTATTCTTCATCAATTCTTTGTATTGCTTTGTTCTTGCCGCGTAGCGCTTTTTGGAAAGCAGATAGAAGGTAAGGGGAAGCTTGAATCTAAAGCAAAACGTATATAGCTTATAGATTCGTCCCATCGAGTCCGTGTCAACCTCTTTCCAATTACAGATCTCTGCGGATTCCTTCATTATCTGTCTTATGGTCGAAATCCGTTCGCGTAATTTTCTGACATTGTTCGGCTTTGTTTCATTGTCGGCACACTCAAACGCCGTCAATGCGGCGCGCAGGCGCATTTGCTTATGAAAATCATATCGCGTATAGCCGTTTACGACCTTGTCGAGATACTCAACCCAAGGCTTTAAGAGACCCCACATATTTTTTGTATATCCCTTGGACAAGGACTCAAAATTCATGCGGTTATGATATAAATATCTGTCACCAAGATAATAGTAACTATCCGCATGTATCGTACATTCAAAGGTGAAGGGAAGGTCCTGACAACGGCGGAAGCGGGGATCGAACTTAATGCCGTGCTCGTCTATCAGCGCCTTGCGGTAAATTCTTAGCCAGTTGCACCAACGAAGCGTGCTTTCGCTCTTGTTTTCATCAAAGCTTGCCAAGACTCTCGGGAAAATAGTCTTTTCCATCTCGGCTCTGTTGTAAAATCCGGGAGCAAAATAGATCTGTTCCTTTTTGGACTCGTCGCGATACACGTTGCAGAATACGATGTCCGCGCCGTGTTCCTTTGCCTTTTCGTACATTTCCTCGTACATGGAAAGCTCCAACCAGTCGTCAGAGTCGACAAATCCCACGTATTCGCCCCTTGCTACGTTAAGGCCTGCCTGTCTTGCTGCCGCCAAGCCTGCATTTTGTTGGTTTATCAAAACAACTCGGCTGTCAAACGCAACGTATTTATTGCATATCTCGTCCGAGCCGTCGGTAGAGCCGTCGTTAACCAAAATGATCTCAATATCCTTAAGCGTTTGACCTATGACTGTATCAAGGCACTGCTCCAAATATTCCTTTACGTTATAAACGGGAACGATAACGCTCACCAAAATTTTGTTATTTTCCACTTACGGCTCCTTTTTCCAGCTTCTGAAACAGTGTTTCATACTGTACGATTTTTTTGTCGTTGCTTAAAAGCTCCTCGGGCATTCCATTTATATTAAACTGCTTTATTTTATCGGGATCGGATAATATTTCCCGCATTTTCTGCAAGATCGAATTTTCGTCGTTGCTTACTATGTACCCGTTATATCCATCTTTGAGTTGTTCGTTTATCCCCGAAAACTCTGTTGCGATCACGGGCTTTTGCATCATCTTCGACTCGTTAACGACGCCGCACAGCCCCTCGTAATAGGACAGCACCGCCACGAGGTCCGCACCCTTATAGTAGACGAACGGATCGTTCGTTTCTCCGCAAAGGATCATCGTCTGCGAGAGCCCTGCGTCCGCTATTTGGCGAGATAGCTCCTCGCGGTCAGGCCCGTTTCCGACCACGTACCAGCCAAAAGCGTCGCCAAACTCCTCGTGGAGCGCCTTGCAAACGCGCACCATGCGAAAGAGTCCCTTTGCCTTGTCCGCAAGACGGCAGACAGTCAAGATTTTGAGCTTGCCCTCACCGCTTGACATGATCTCGGGGACGGGACCGATATTTTCGGGAACGTCGGGCAATATGTTATAGATAGTCAGCGCCCTGTCCGCATACTGCGGATAGCATTTGCAAAACGACTGTGTGGTGTATTCGGATACGCCGACGTAGGCGTCAAACGCACCACCGTAGCGCTCCATATAAGAGGCGGTCTTGCCGTACGAGCCGGTTTTCTCGACGTCGTTTCTCAAAAGCTGATAATACTGCTTTGCGCGGATCTTTTTGAATAATATCTTGGGGTCGTATCCAAACAGACCGCTGATTACAACGTCGTATTCGTTTTTCTTTAAGCCCATCTCGCGAACGCGGCACTTGAGCGTTTCGACGACCTGGGTGCATTTGCTCATAGGCTTGCCGTTTGATTTCTTTAAATGAATTCGATTGATCTTGGGACTCAACTCGTGCTCAAGCGTACCGCCGTCCCACCTTAACAAGAGCGTAACGGCATGCCCCTTTTCCACAAATTTGTTGAGAAGACGTACGGTCGAGCGTTCCGCCCCGCCTATATTCAATTGGCTGTAATAATAAAGTATTTTCATAAACACCCTATTTTCGTTTTATTTGATTTCATTTAAGAAGCTTATTATTCGCTGCGTCTGTGCTGCTGATGATTTTTTCTCTCTTACAAAGCGGAAAGCAGAGGTTGCTTTTTTAAGGCGCTCATCAAAGGGAATATCCAATACCGAATCCAAATCACGAGCCAAAGCATCGGCGTCATTCGAATCGCAGGTATAGCAATACTGATAATATTCCTCGGGAATTCCTTCAAGACGGGTTAAGACTGCGGGAGTTCCGGATGTAAAATATTCGAACGTTTTAGAGGGAAAGGAATACCTCGTCAGCAGATGATCTGCTTTTCGGGGATTGATCAGAAGGGTAGATTCTCTTTCCATAGACAATATTTCACTATTCGGTAAGCTTCCCATATATTTTATGCGGTCGCATTTCTTAGCGTATTCATTTATCGTTTCTACCGCGCTTCCGCTACCGCACAAAACAAGATCAACGTTTTTGTGCTGCATACGCAAAAAGGCGTCCAAAAGCGTTTCTATTCCGTTTTCGGGAATCAAATATCCCGCGTAGAAAATCTGCTCGTTTCTTTCGCTTCGGTTTATTTGCTCCTCGGTGATGCGAATGTCGGGCAAGCCCTCTACTACAATATAAGGCTTGTTCTTCGGATTGGTTTTTTCGTTCATATGCTTGGAGAAAAATACGTATCCGTCCATTCGATTGTTGAGCGTTGTGTTAACGGTTCTCTTTATCAATTGCTGTATTTTTCCACCCGTCAAAATTCTATACTGAGGGATCTCCGAGCAAATAGTGACGATCTTTACTCCTTTTTTTGAAAACAGGAAAGGGTAAAGCAAAGCCAAATTCGTTGCGTAGGTTAAGACAATGCGTTCTTCTCCCTTAGTATCTCTCAACCACTGCTTAACGAGTCCTTTGATCTCGTCAAACGCTGAGAGGCTCGGGATAGTTCCGCCACGCTTTTTCCAAACGTAGCTTAGCTCCATTCCGCAAAAGGTGTCCGTATTCTGCCTTGCGGCTGTATCATCCATATACGACAAGATAGAAACTATTTTAACGTTCTGAGGATCTACGCACGTCGATATGTTACTGAGCAGCTGTGTTTCGTATTTGTGAGCCGCGATCGACATATCCTTATCCGTGCGCGAAAGCTCTAAAAACAATTCCTCGGTGCAAAAATATCCAAGATATAAAATTTTTAAATTTTTATCGTTGTTCATTAACTGATGTTCCGTTCTTTGTTTTTGTTAAAGCATGATTGTCCGCGATATAAATGACGTAGGGGAAGAATAAGAACAAAGCTATTGACAGCTCTTGCGAGTAGGGATTGAAAAATGAAAAGAAGATGAAAATGAGCATTAAGAGCTTTATTGTTTGCTTGCTTTGATTCTTGTAAATTTCAAACGGGAATTTCCAGAAAACGTAGAAATACAGTACTGAAGTCAGCCATCCGTATTTTCCGATCATATCAAATACGGCCGAATGACCTCCGCCGCCTCTCTGCCCACAAAGAAGCGAGCCAATGATCGGATACTGATAAATCAATTCAAACGAATCGCTGTAGTTAGAGAAGCGCTCGTCTACCGTAACGCCGCTTGCGTTACCGTCTAAGAACAGCATCTTGAATTCGGAGATTTTTTGACCGTAGGCGGGGTTCTCGCCGAATATTTTCGATAAGGTGTCGAAAAATATTTCCACAAGATCTTGGTAAAATATCGCAAATACCAATATGCTTCCGAAGAATATGATGCAACGGACGGGAGTGATCCTTTTGAACATTATTACCAGGCCACAGCCCGCAACTAAGCAGAAGTTAGCAATCATATATCCCGAAAAGGTGGTCATTATAACGATTAATACGAAAGCAATCAAAAACAAAGTATCCATAATCGGATTCAGCTTTATTTTCTTAATTATTTTATATAAGAGCATCGGAGCAATCAAAACGCACATATAAATATAGCCGTATAATCCTACGTTTTTGTTTGCTTCAAAGCGTCCCTCCAACCATTCGGAGTTCGCTATACGTGCTGCATAGGGGTCGTTGATGAGCGCGTACGTGGTCGTGCAACAGAAAATGATCATTCCAATCAAACAAGCACCTATCAATATTTGGAGAAACGTTTTGTCTGTTTGCATATAGTATGCTGCCATCGCTCCACATATCAGCATAATGATAAACTGCAAGTTTCTTATAATTGCAGTGGTAACCGGAAATACAAACAAGCTGTACAAAATCATTAGCGCGGCGCACAGAAAGCCTATAAGGCAAAATTTGCCGATTTTATTGAATAGGGAAGTGTCACGAAACAGTACAAACAGAAACCACAGCGCTGCGCACCCTACCGCCAATACACGGTAGATCGTACCAACCTGCACGGGTGGAATAAATATCCATAAAACCACGTACAGAGCACAAAGTTTTTCAAGATTTATTAATTTAAATATCTTGCTTAGCACTTTATATATTTTCCTTTTTTTGTTTTTTCTTAACTAATACATCCTTTAGGCTGTCAAGAATATATGTAAAGCTTTCATTTTTGAAAATTACTGAGCCTAATACGTAATACACTACGCCGAAGGTGACGCAAATGATAATAGTCCAAATATCCGCAAGTCCAATCTTCAAAAGTAGATTGGAAAGGAAGAGGCAAGCAACGCCCATTGTACCCGACAACAAGAGGTTGGGCAAAAGGTCTGCCATTTGCTCCTTAAACGAATAAGCTATGAGCTTTTTGTTGGGTATTACGTTGACGACGGACGCGAGAAGCGACATGGCAACTGGAGCGAGCGCGATCCAGATAATACCGTAGTGCATTGCGATAAGCACGAACAAAAGTCCAAAGCCTCTTTTGAGAATATCAAGCTTCAAAATGATGTCGCTTCTGCCTACGGCGCGTATCGCCTGCAAATTTGCCGTTTGAACGGGCTGCAATACGTAATAAAAGCAGGCTATCTGCAAATACGGCACGCACGCGATCCATTTTTCCGTCAGCAAAAATGTGACGATAGGTGTGCCGAGAGCGGCAAGACCTATAAGCATCGGCGCCATAATGTACGTCGAAAGACGTATCGACGTTCTGACCATATTTTTAAGGCGAGGCTTATCGTCCTGATATTTTGCGTATGCGGGGAAGAGAACCGAGCTCATTGAGGAGTTGATTCCCGTTACGATAAGCTCGGGATATTTTCTTGCCTTCGTGTAAAGTCCCAGGTCCTCCGCCGAATACTTTTTTCCGATTATAAGGCCTGAGATCTGGTCGTATCCGACCTTTATAAAGCCCGATACAAGAAGCTTCCAACCGTACTGTATGAGGCCCTTTAATCTCGTCCAGGAGAACTCAAAGGTGGGCTTCCATTTTATCACGAAGAACAAAACTATGCAGTTTATGAGGGTAGCTCCGAGCGCCTGAGCAACGAGCGCCCAAACGCCGTATCCCGCGTACGCCATCCAGATACCGATGACTGCGGAAATGATAGTGCCGATAAGCGAGCCCCAAAACGCCTTTTTAAACTGCATGTGCTTTGAAACGTATGCGTTTTGAATTGTGGTGACGGCGGATATCGGTATTCTCAGCCCCAGGATGCGCAGCACGAGCGCCAAATTCGGCGAATTATAAAACGCTGCGATCAGTGGCGCACAAAAGAATAGAATGAGATACAGGGCAATGGATAATGCACCGTTAAAATAAAATACGGAGGAAAAGTCGATAGAGTCCGAGTCCTTCTTTTGTATTAATGCGGTGCCCAAGCCGTATACAACGAACACGTTGGCAAGTGTAATGAAAATGCTCACCAACGATATTTCTCCGTAATCCTCGGGTAACAGCAGTCGAGCCAAAATAATGGAAACGACGAACGAAGCGCCGTCCACCGAGAGAACCTCAATGAATTTCCATACCAACCCGGAAAAGACGGATTTTTTTATATTTTCTTCTTTCTTTTCTTTCATTTCTTCTTGCTTTTTTTCTTAAAAATTTTTCGCAAAAGCCAATCCACGGCTTCCGGGAACGTAATGCGGTATTGATTTTTAAACTCTCGTAATACTTTCTTGTTTAACGGTACTTCTTCCAAAGTAACGTGTCTTTTACCGTCTAAACGAGAATAATCTACCTTTTTGCCCGTATCTTGACAATGCGTTCCGCTACCGTCCTCACCAATATTTAAAGTCAAAGTTTCTTTAGGATAAATTGCATACATGTTTTGCTTGGACTGCGCGTAGCAAAAACGAATTGCCCACGAATCACGCTCTCCGCTCATTTGGTGGCGTAGCATTCTGTACAGGTCATTTCCGCCTCGATTAAACTGCTTGCGCTTCTTAAACGATTTTTTTAATTTATCAAAATCTTTTACTTCCCAATCAATAGTTTCCCATCTATCGATCCAACAACCCCACGCTTGACTGCAAGAGCGGTAGCTTAGATAAATATCGTGCGGATAATTTTTTAATGCTTTTAACGGATAAGTAAACCCTGCGATAGAAAAAATCGTCTTATCCTTTTCAAAAGTATCCAAACAATCATTCATGTACGTAAGAAAATACGGATTGGTAACTACATCGTCTTCGATAACAATACAGCGACCGTATTTGGACATAACCTCGCTAACACCCGTAATGATCGACTTAGCTAATCCTTTATTCTTTTCGGAAATATTAAGCGTCACAGAGCGAAATCTCCCTAAGCTTTGCTCTTTCGTTATCAATTCGATGACCTGCTTGTTTTTCTCCACCGCGCTTTCCTTTTTGGGACCATCGCAGAAAATAATCAGATCGCTGTCCCTTGCCAGATCGTTTCCCGCTAATGCGTTAAGCGTCTTTTCGGCGTGATCGGGCCTTGCGTATACGAATAAAACCACGGGTGCATACTGACTCGTTGTTAAGTTTTCCATGTTTACCTCTTATAGCGTTCCTGCATGTCGGTATAGATCTCTTTGTATTTTAAATAAACCTCTTCAAAGGTTTCAAATTTCTTTGCTCGTTCTGCGGCATTTTGAGATAGGCTCAGCGCCAGATCATCATTTTGCCAAATGCGATCTATCTCATACGCAAGTATTTCAGATTCTTCAAATCTGTAAAACAAAGCTTCTTTTCCTTCTTGCGCGAACTGCATTGCTCCGCCTACGTAAGAGCATACGCAAGGCACGCCCAAGTACATGGCTTCCATCATGCTGTTCGGTCCATTCTCAATAAAGGACGACAACACGAACGTGTGTGATGATTTCAGCGTATTTACCATACCGTTAACGTCCTGCGGGCCGAGCGCCTCGATGGCGTCAAGAATGCCCAGCGACTTTGCCTTTTTGTATAAGTAATAGGGGTAGCCGATCTTTCGCTTCTTTGCAAGCACGTTGTGACCTACAACGCGAAGCTTCGCATCGGGATATTTCTTGCGAAGAAGCGCGAGCGCCTCGATAGCCTTGTGCATACCCTTGAGCGGTACCGCCATGCTGCTGACCATGATAGTATGTCTGTCGCACCCTTCCAGCGTCCAACGATCCTGAGAAAACTCCTTGCGGATCGCATAATCGACCTTATAGTAGCCTAAGTTGGGATTCATCATTTTTGAATAAGTATAGTCCCACCGCGTACATCCGACCACCGCATCCATTTTTTGCATTTGGCGAATTTCGGATTTTGCTCGCCACTTGTTTCTGGCATGCTGCAGTTTCATTGGAAGATACGATCTTATATTCCATGGCATAAGGCAGGCGCCCCAGGAGGGAACGTTTATTCCGCCGTAAAAATAATCGGAGTTTATTTTTGAGATCAATCCTTGAATGGACGAAAGCTTTGGCTTATCTGACTGCTCGACAAAGCTCAACGTTCCTGCAAACTCGCTTCCGTGCATATGAATGACGTCGGGATCGATCTTATCCAAAAGCTCCTTGCAGATCGCGCGGTGCTTCTTGCCGGGGTTCTTCATTCGGTCCATGTAGGTCTCGGGCACGAGGTAGTATTCGAGCCCGGGTAATGATTTGTGCAAAACCTCTGCTCCCGTCCACGGAGAAATAATTGTTAATTCTATTTCGGGATCTGCTGCCAAAAGGCGCGCCGGCTCGTCAAGCCACCCACCGCCTATGCCGGCGGATTTTCCCATTGCTTGTAACATAACGGGCATAATCCCATGTGTAACCCACAAAACCTTCATTTACGTTTTCCTATCTGCTAATTATTTTGTTGATTTCTTCAAGATAAGCATTTACAACTATCGTACGGGAGAACTCATTTGATACCTTTTCGCGTCCGCGCTCACCCATTAGCTTTCTTTCTTCGTTTGGCATTGATAAGAAGTCCTCTATTTTTTCAACCAATTCCTGCGTGTTACCTCCGCGGTAAATAAAGCCTGTTTCCTTATCGTTTACAGTTTCACGGCAACCGGGATTATCGGTTGTGATCAAAGGTCTTCCCGACGCCGCGCTTTCCAAGAGCACGTTGCTCATACCCTCTCCGTAAATAGAAGGGTGAATTGTTGCGTGCGCTCTCGCGATAAACGGTTTAACGTCCTTTTGGCTTCCTCGGTAAATAACAGTGTTGTTTTTACCGAGCTCATCGAGCTCCGTTTCGTAATGCGACTCTGTCGGCTCTATAAAACCAAGCATGTTAAACTCAACGTTACTATATTTGGCTTTGATCGTTTTAGCTGCGGCGATATAATCATCGACACCCTTGTCACGCAGTATCCTGCCAATATAGTTAAAGACAACGGGTTCACCGTCTTTGCCGTTTCCACCGTCGGGATATTTCTGCAAGGGGTAGCGAACGGTATCTACACCCGAGCCCGGGATAAGGCGATAATGTCCTTTTACCATGCCGTTATCGACGGCAAGCGCCATATTCGTTGAATTTTGGAACATAATGCAATCCGCGCTGCGATAAGCCATTTTGAATAGTCCCATAATAAACGCACGCATTGGACCTTTTTTGTTCAAAACGCTTCCGAATCCCGTCACGTTATTGATATACGGGATCTTCAATTGCTGAGCAGCAATGCTTGCGTATACGTTGGGCTTCGCCGTATATGTTAACACAACCTTGGGACGATATTTTTTGAACAGCCTTTTGTAGTGGCAAAGCAGCTTGAAATCCGCAAAAACGTTTGTTCCTCTGCGATCGATCTCGGGATCGTCGTATATGTATTGAATATGCTTCAAAAGCTCAAACTTTTCTCCGTACGGACAAGAGATCAATACTTCGTATCCCTCGTTGATAAGCGCTTCGATCAATTCCTTGCGAAAACAATAAATATCGTCGTCGTTATTTGTCAAAACGGCAATCAATCCTTTGGCGTGTGTGCTCATTTTAAACCTCTGTTGTTTCGTTGATTGTATCTGTGCTGAGTGTATCCTTGTATTCTTTTCCCAATACCGCAAATACTGTCATAAACATGATTTTTATGTCTTTCCAAAAATCAAATGTTTTTAAAGCGTGCAAATTATATTTCATTTTTGCAGGAATAATCTTATTTACATACACGTTATCTGCATCATCTTTTGCGGCATCCAGGAGCTTACTCTCGTCCTTGTAGCGAATGCTTGCCTCAGAGGTGACGCCTGCGGGAAGCAAAAGCGTTGCTTTCATTTCATCGGTATATTGGTCTACGTATTTTTTTACTTCCGGTCGTGTTCCCACAAACGTTAACGTTCCGCGTAATATATCAATCAATTGAGGGATCTCGTCAAGGCGTGTCTTTCTTAAAAGCTTGCCCACACGAGTAATTCGGTTGTCGTTACTAACGGTGATCTGAGTTCCAATCTTATCTGCATTTACGACCATCGTTCTGAATTTGAAAATGCGAAATTTTTTACCGTATTGAGTAATGCGCTCTTGGCGGTAAAAAACCGGTCCGTGTGAGTCGATTTTGATTATGAGTGCCAAAATCAAAAAGATAGGCCACAAAACGCTCAACATAATAAGCGATACGAAAATATCAAATGCGCGCTTGAAAAACAATCCGCATTTTTTCTTTTTTAAAATATCGTAATACGCCCGAACATCTTCCGTTTGCATATCCTGCGGAAGCTTTTCCCAGTCTAACAGTTTCATTTGTTTATGCTCTCAATGATCCTTACGAAGTTTTCGATTATGTAGCTTACTTCCTCATCCGTTAATTTTGTATGCAAGGGAAGTGTGATCTCATTTGCAAACAGGTTATAAGCATTGGGGAAATCTTTAATATCAAATCCCAAATTCTTATAGGCTGTGTGCATAGGCAACGGCTTGTAATGCACGTTACAAGCAATACCTGCTTCCGCCATCTTTATAATAATTGCATTACGCTGTTCAAGCGTAATATTCGGTACGCGAGTAATATACAAATGCCCGGAGGATTCATAATTGTCTGTATAGTGAGCTAATGTTTGCACACCGAGAGGCTTAAATGCCTCGTCGTACTTTTCAATAATTTCCTTGCGGCGTTTTAACATATTCGGATATCTTTCCAACTGGGCTAAGCCTATGCCGCCCATAACGTCCGTCATGTTGCATTTGTACCATGTGCCGACAATGTCGTATTCCCACGCACCAAGCTGTGTTTTCGCAAGTGCGTCCTTGCTTTGTCCGTGAAGGCTGAACAATTGCAGCTGACGGTATATCTCCTCGTCGTCAATGCCGGGTATCGTTCGCCAAGTCAGCGCGCCGCCCTCGGCGGTCGTCAAATTCTTTACTGCATGGAAGGAGAAGGAGGAGAAGTCTGCAACACTTCCGATGGGCTTTCCATTCCACCAAGCGCCAAAGGCGTGAGCGGTATCTGCCATGATAGCGATTCTGCCGATGGCTTTTTGAAGCTTGTTTTTGGGATTGAATAATTGTTTCTTTGCTTCAACGATAGCAAAAAGACGGTTATAGTCGCAAGGCACTCCGCCGATATCTACCGGGATAATCGCCTTTGTCCGTTCGGTAATTGCCTCAGCTACCTTTTCATAATCCATTTCGGGGGAATTTTTTTGTGAATCTACCAAAACCAAGGTTGCTCCGACGTGACAAACAATGGATGCCGATGCTGTATAAGTATAAGCGGGGACTATGACCTCATCTCCCTCGCCGATGCCCAATACTCGCAAAGCCATTTCTGCACACGCAGTCTGGGAATTTAAGCAAACGGCGCGGTTTACTCCGCAAAAATCCGCTATTTTGCGTTCAAATTCTTTTACCTTGGGTCCTGTTGTGATCCAGCCGGATCTCAGTGCCTTGGCAACCTCTTCAATTTCAAATTCAGACATATCGGGCGGTGAAAATGGAATGTTCATAATCAAATCTCCATATTTTCAAATAATATATATTATAATACATTATATATTATACACTCTAATTTTCGCATTGTCAAGACTTGAAAGTCAATTAATAAAAATAAACATTTTTTTGTTCTTTTTCGACAAAAAATATGGGTTTTTGTGTAAGCGTTCTGTGGCTTGAAGGGTAAAAATCAGCGCTCATGGAACGCAAAAAAGCACACCTTTCGGTGTGCTGATCACGGCAACGCCGTGCATGGAATCCGTCGAAGACGGAATGGAATCAACGCGAAGCGTTGAATGGCATCAAGACGCAGAAGGCTTCGTTTGATACGCGCTTCGCGCGATGCCATACGCGACTGTGCCGCAATTCCATACAACGAGCAAGCGCGGTGATGCCATACCAAGCCTGCGGCTTGGATAAAAATAAGGGATATCCCGAGTGGGATATCCCTTATTTTTGGCGGAGAGATTTGATCACTGTTGCCGTTACCGCATCGCGCGTCGCAAAGGTATTTGCTCGCGTTCTGCGACGTCTGCCACTCCTTATTCCTCGCTTCATCTCGCACTGCGAGCGCTCGGAAACGTCCCTCCCGCCGTTTGCCTTGCAACCGGCGCTCGAGGAATCTCTCCTTCTCCGCCAACGCAAAAAAGCACACCTTTTGGTGTGCTTTGCGTTGGCGGAGAAGGAGAGATTTGAACTCTCGCGCCGGTATTACCGGCCTACACCCTTAGCAGGGGCGCCTCTTCGGCCTCTTGAGTACTTCTCCATTTTTTGGACGTCTGTCCAAGCCCGTATGTAATATTATACCCTAACTTGCGCTTTTTGTCAATACGTTTTTTATATCTTTTCAAAAAGTTTTTGGCAGGGCGGGGAACACGGTTTTATTACACGTATTATTCGTATATTGCCCTTGGGCCTCCTATGTATTTCGGGCGTGTGCGGGCGCAAATTATTCTTGCCTCGCCTATTTTTTCGGTGGAAATTCTTACGGGTACTGCAACTGCTCTCAAATGCATTCCTATAAGCGTACCGCCTACGTCAATGCCTGCGTGAGCTCTTACCGATTCGACTGCGACGGGCGAGTCAAGCGTATCGTAGGTGACGGTTGCGAAGCTTCCGCCTGCCTTAGGCGCAGGACGGACGCAAACTACCTCAAGTCCGTATTTTTCGGCGCACTCCGCTTCAAGAATAACGGCTCTGTTAAGGTGCTCGCAGCACTGTGCGGCAAGATATATACCTTTTTCTTTGAGGACGGGATAAATTCCGTCAAAGATCGCCTTTGCTACCGGCTTTACAGATGCATGCCCGATAGTATTGCCCGTAACCTCAGAGGTAGAACAGCCCACCACGAAAATATCCCCCTTGCGAAGCCCTGCTACGTTTACGAGCTCCTCTGTTGCGCGTCTTGCCTCGTTCGTTATCTCTATAAGCTTTTCCTCAAGCTCAGCGGACATTTCTGCCGTTCCGTCGGCATTATATTTAACATTTTTCATATCTTACCTCAAAAAAAGGCTGCTGCGCTCGTTTCGCCAAAAGGCAACTCGGCGCAACAGCCAAAGTATTTAGAAATTATTCAGCGTCAGCCACTGCTTCTTCTGCAACAGCTTCCTCGGGCATAGCCTCTGCTTCTGCCTGCGCCTCGTCGAGAAGTGCGCGGATAGAAAGGCTAACCTTGTGGTTCTCCTCGTCGATAGCGGTGATCTTTGCATCAACTACCTGACCAAGCTCGAGAACGTCAGCGGGCTTGCCGATCTTCTCCTGAGCGATCTGGGAAATGTGGATAAGTCCGTCAACGCCGTCAACGATCTCTGCAAATGCACCGAAGGGCATCATGTTTACGATCTTAACGGAAGCAACGTCACCTACTGCGTACTTGGACGTGAAGATGTACCAAGGATTGTCGCAATCCTTCTTGTATCCGAGAGAGATGCGCTTCTTCTCAGCGTCAAAGCTCTTAACGAATACCTCGATAACCTGACCAACCTCAAGAACACTTGCGGGGCTGGAGATAGGCTTCCAGGAAAGCTCAGTCTTATGTATCATTCCGTCAACGCCGCCGAGATCTACGAACGCGCCGTAAGCGGTCATGCTCTTAACAGCACCGGTAAATACCTTGCCCTCTTCCATAGCAGCCCAGAAAGCAGCCTCCTGAGCGCGTCTTTCCTCTCTCTGAACGAGGCGGATAGAGCCGATAGCCTTTTTACCCTTGATCTCGATGACCTTAAGGCTTACCTCAGTACCCTTAAGAGCATCAAGGCTCTCGTCCTTCGGTACGCCGGTCTGGGATGCGGGAACAAATACGCGGTTAGCGTCAACAACGACGGAAACGCCGCCCTTGACTACTTCAACTACCTTACCGGTAAGAACGTCGCCGTTCTCAGCCGCAGCGGCGATCTTCTGCCAGTTACGGTCAGAATCAACGCGCTTCTTGGAAAGCTCTGCAAAGCCCTCGATATCGCTTACGCGGATAACGAACGCTTCGATCTGGTCGCCGGGCTTGTAAGCTTCGGTGAGCTTAACGCTTGCGTCGTCCGTGATCTGCTCAGCCTTGATAAGGCCGGTAACCTGTGCGCCGAGGTCGAGATAAAGCTCTGCATCGGTAACAGACGTTACGGTTCCGGTTACGGTGTCTCCTGTATTTAAAGTTTTGATTTCTGTCGCATCAAACAGTTCTGCAAAATTTTCATTCATTTCGCTCATGGTTT
>SVUH01000014.1 GCA_015063335.1 Oscillospiraceae bacterium
TCCCCGCAACGATAAGAGCAGGGGGGAAGCCCAAAAGGAAGCTGAACCAATAGAAAAGCTTAGCTCCGTAGCCCTTGTTCTTTGCGATGTTGGAGGGTATAAAGGAAAGTCCTATCAAAAGAGCAAGTCCCAAAACCAAACCGATGATCGCGCCGACAGCGTATGCAATAACAAAACTCATAGCCGCACCCATAATAATACCACCTGTAAAAATAAATTCTCCTTAATAATATATGTAGGAGTAAAATTATTATAGCACATTTTGGTAGATTTGTAAAGTGATTTGATTGATTTTCTTGCACTTTATTCCTCGATGCTGTTGTGGCGGTTTCGTTTATATTGGTGCTTTCAATACAGCTTATACTGTAAGCGGAGATTGTCGGCTATCATGGCTATAAACTCACTGTTGGTGGGTTTGCCACGGTTGTTTTGGATTGTGTAGCCGAAATAGGAATTGAGGGTATCAACGTCGCCGCGGTCCCACGCGACCTCGATGGCGTGGCGGATTGCGCGCTCGACGCGGCTAGTAGTCGTTTGATATTTCTTCGCTACGGACGGATAGAGAATTTTGGTGACAGAGTTTATAATATCCGAGTCCTTGACGGTGAGGAGTATCGCCGTGCGGAGATACTGATATCCCTTGATGTGTGCGGGAACGCCTATTTGATGTATTATCTTTGTGACCTGCGTTTCTATGTCGGGGGTGCGGTCTTCCTCCGCAGGCTCGCCGACCGCTGACGCGAAGCGATTTTTATGAAGCGCTGCTATGTGTGAGCAAAGGCTTTCTGTGTTGTAGGGCTTTACAAGGCACAGATCCGCCCCAGCGTTGGTTGCTTCCAAAAACGCACTCTGGCTTGAAACCATTGAGACTACGATAAATGCAGGCTCTTTGTCCTGACCGAAGCTTAAATTTTTGCTGTTGCGTATGACACCTATGCCGTCAAGCTTAGAGAGCCAAATATCAATTATGGCAACGTCGGGGTGGAATCGGTCTATTTTAATCAGAGCGTCCTCGCCGTTGAGTGCAACCTCGATATTCGCATATCCTGCTCGACGCAGGTCGTTGATAAGTGACTGCCTTTGCGCTGAATTTTCGTCAGCAATCAAGATTTTAATTGAATTTTCCATTTTTATCCTCCGTGTATTTCTTTGATACACATATTTTACCATATTCTGGTAAAAATTTCAAGATATTTACAAAAATTTCCAATTGGCAAAAGAAACGAAAAAGAATGGTAAAAAATGGAAATAATAGACAAAACGCAGAAAAAGCCGCCCTCGCTATCATTTAAAATAGCAAGGGCGACTTCACTATATATTTCGGACAAACCGAATTATTCAAAATTTTTGATATAATCGCAAATTATATCAACTGCTTTATCAAAGGAAATATTTGTCGTATTGAGACAGAGATCGTAGTTGCTTACGTCGCTCCACTCGCGGTTGGTATAATACTTGTAGTAGATAGCGCGAGTCTTATCTATCGACTCGATCTTCTTTATAGCGTCGGACTCCTTCATGCCGTAGAGCTCGGTTACGTGGTTAATGCAGGTAGGTCTGTCCGCGTAAACGAATATACGTGCAACGTCATCGCGCTCGCGGAGAATGTAGTCGGAGCATCTGCCGACTATGACGCAAGGAGATTTATCCGCGACCTCGCGAATTATCTTTGCCTGATAGTTGAAAAGGTTATCGTCCGAAACGAACTGGTCGCTGTCAGGGGAGAGCACCCATTCGCCATAGCTACGCTTATATCTCTTGAAAAGATTGGTCTTTACTCTCTCGTCAGCCTTACCGAAAAGCTCAAGATTTATTCCGCTTTCCTCGGATGCGAGCTTAATGAGATCGTCGTTGTAGTAGTCGATGTCAAGTCTTTGAGCCAAAAGCTTACCGATAGTTCTTCCGCCGCTTCCAAATCCGCGGGCAATTGTAATAACGCGCTTTGCCATAATATGCCTCCAAAAAAGTTTTAGTTTTTATTTACTGTTTCAATAAATCTGAGGAATGCTGCCTCGCCGTCGGGCGTGCGCTTATAAACACCCGCGTCCTCAAGCACTCTCTGGAATACCGCGCCTATCTCCTCCTTGAGGATGCTCTCGGTATTCTCCTTTGTGAATGTATACTTGTCCTTTATGGACTCGTACCACTCCTTGTGCTTTTCTATATCGGCGTTTTCGGAAAAATCACGTCCCTCTGCTATATACTCACACATAAGGGTGATCTCCTCACGCAGTCTTGCGGGAAGCACCGCAAGTCCCATAACCTCGATAAGTCCGATGTTTTCTTTCTTTATGTGGTGTACGTCTGCGTGGGGGTGGTAAACTCCGAGAGGATGCTCCTCGGTCGTGATGTTGTTACGAAGAACGAGGTCAAGCTCGAATTTTCCGTTTGCGAAACGTGCTATGGGAGTTATGGTATTATGAGGCTCGCCGTCGGTCTCTGCAAAGACGAAAGCCTCTGCATCGGTGTAGCCTCTCCAAGCACCGAGGATCTTATCGGCAAGCGCAACAAGGCGCGCCTTATCTCTGCTACGGAGTCTTATGACGGACATCGGCCACTCAACAAGTCCTGCCTCTACGTCGTCATAGCCCTTGAAGCTTATATTCGCGAAAATAGGTGCTTTTGCCATGGCGAAGGTGTAATTACCGCCCTGCATGTGGTCGTGGGAGAGAATAGAGCCGCCTACGATGGGGAGGTCTGCGTTAGAGCCCACGAAATAGTGCGGAAACTGTTCAACGAAATCAAGCGCTCGCTCGAACGTAGCGCGGTGTATCTTCATGGGGGTGTGGTCGTGAGAGAGAACTATGCAGTGCTCGTTGTAGTAAACGTAAGGCGAATACTGCACGTACCATTTGTTTCCCGACAGATCGAGCGGGATAAGACGCAAGGTTTCACGAGCGGGCTTTGCCGCATTGCCGTAGTAACCCTCGTTCTGTGGACAGAGAAGGCACTTGGGGTAACCGCTCTGAGGCAAAAGCTTTGCGGCGGCGATAGCCTTGGGGTCCTTTTCGGGCTTTGAAAGGTTAACGGTCACGTCAAGCTCGCCGTACTTTCCGGAATACTTCCATTTAAGGTCCTTGGACACGCGGTAGGTGCGAATATAGTCGCTTGCGCGGCAAAGATCGTAAAAGTAGTTCGTAGCCTCTTTAGGAGAGATACAGTAAAGAGATGAGAACTTTTTGATGACCTCTGAGGGACGCGGAGTCAGAGCGCCCATGAGCTTGGTATCAAAGAGATCTCTGTATGCTACGGAGTTGCTTTCTATAAGTCCGTTTTCGTAAGCGTAGTCGCAAAGGCTTGCGAGAATTTCTTCGAGGCTTGCGCTCTCTACTTCACCCGGCTCCTCATATTCGGAAGCGCCGAGAATACCCAAAAGAGAGTTTATTGAATAATAAACGTCGGATTTTTCGATAAGCTGCTTTGAAAGTGCGTAATTGACAAGCTGCTTTATGCTTTTACTCAGATCTTTTTTCGTTTTTGCCATAATGTTTCCACCTTGTAGACAAAAGTAATGATCATACATAGTAATTATATCACGAATTTACACTCATGTCAAAGGGTAAATATGTTTTTTATAAAGATTTTATATTATTTGCGCGTTTTCTTGACATTTTACAGCTATCATGATAAAATATTAGGAGGAATTGATTTTTAGGAGAGCATTATGTCACTTGATAAGGAGATAAGAATATATATAAATTCGGAAAGATACGAGGTTGAGGCATCGCTTTTTTCTCAGGAATTGGGAGAAAACGCGGTAGAGATCGAATTTTTCGAGACGGCAGACGGAGACGGAGAGCCCGAAAAAATGCAGATAAAGACTGTCGGTACGTATTCGGAGTGCGACGGCAGAGCGGAAATATCCTACGACGAGACGGAGCTTACGGGCATGGAGGGCGCGAAAACCTCGGTTCACTTTGACTTAAATTCTCCCGACGTCCTTACGATGCTTCGCACGGGAAGCGTGACGACGGCGCTCGTGTTTGAAAAGGGGAAAAGACACCACTGCGTTTACAACACACCCTACATGACCTTTGAGGTCTGTGTGCATACGCTCGACGTTAAAAACGAGCTTTTGCAAAAGGGCAATATAAGTATCGATTATATAGTAGAGATACGCGGAGCGCGTGCTGAGAGAAACAAATTTTCTATGAAAATAATGGATTGAGGACATATTATGAAATTTATATCTAAGTACATGAAGGGGTTGGAATGGTATATAGCGATAAACCTGTTTATCAAGGTTACCGCAACCGTTTTTGAACTTTTCATACCATATATCCTCGGACATATACTTGACAACGTAGTCCCCACAAATTCTGTAATAAGCATAGTTACGTGGGGTGTGGTAATGATAATATGCGCTGTTCTTGCGTGTGTTGGAAACATAGTAGCGAACAGGATGGCGGCGCGTACTGCGAGAAACACGACGGAAAGAATAAGACATGCACTCTTCGACAGAACTATGCGACTGAGCTCCGCTCAGATCGACCGCTTTACTATACCGAGCCTTGAATCACGGCTTACGTCGGATACGTATCACGTGCATCATTTTCTCGGAATGATCATGCGTATGGGTGTTCGTGCGCCCATTTTGCTTGTGGGCGGAGTTCTTGTGACACTCACGCTCGATCCCGTTTTGACGCTCGTTATGATAGTGACATTGCCGCTTATCGGACTTTCAGTAGGTCTCATAAGCCGCCGCGGTGTTCCGCTTTTTAAGCAATCTCAAAGATCCGTTGACGGTATGATAAGAGTTGTCAGAGAGGATGCGCAGGGTATAAGAGTAATAAAAGCGCTCTCAAAGGTAGATTACGAGAGGCGCAGATACGATGCGGCAAATAAGCGACTTGTGGGCGATGAAACCAAGGCAAGCACTACTATGGCGCTTTCCAATCCGCTTGTTACGATGCTGCTCAACCTCGGACTCGTTGCGGTAATTGTAGTCGGTGCGTTCAGAGTTAACGGAAACCTGTCACAGACGGGTACTATAATCGCGTTTATACAGTATTTCACCATGATCTCAAACGCTATGATAGGACTTACGAGAATTTTCGTCCATTCCTCAAAGGGTATGGCGTCAGCGCAGAGAATTTCGGAGGTTATTTACACCGATGCCGATCTTGTAACCGATAGCGAGGAGAAATATCCTCCGACGGATACGGAGGCTACGATCTCCTTTGAAAACGTGAGCTTTTCCTACCGCGGTAAGGTGGACAACCTTGCGGGGGTCAGCTTTGCGCTTAATAAGGGACAGAGCCTCGGTATTATAGGCTCGACAGGAAGCGGAAAAACAACGCTCACCCAGCTTCTTATGCGTCTTTATGACGTCAGAGAGGGAAATATCAGAATAAACGGCAGAGACGTTCGAACAATACCGCACGACGAGCTTAATAAAAAATTCGGTGTGGTCATGCAAAATGATTTTATATATGCGGGAAGCGTCAGAGAGAATATTGATTTCGGACGAGGACTTACGGACGACGATCTGATGAGAGCCGCAAGGATCGCACAGGCGGCGGAGTTTATTGACGGATTTGAGGACGGACTTGACCACCACCTCAACTCAAAAGGAACTAATCTCAGCGGCGGTCAGCGCCAAAGACTTCTCATATCGCGCGCCGTTGCGGGAAACCCCGAAATACTTGTGCTTGACGACTCCTCGTCAGCGCTTGACTACAAGACAGATGCGGCACTGCGCGCAGCACTCAGAGAGAATATGAGTGACGTTACCACTGTTATCATTGCTCAGAGAGTAAGCTCAATCATGCACTGCGATCTTATACTCGTTTTTGAAAACGGCAGAATTATAGGCAGGGGAACTCACGGCGATCTTATGGAGAGCTGTTCTATATATAAGGAGATCAGCGACTCGCAGATTGGGGGTGCGTTCCTTGACTGATAAGAAGACCTTAAAGAAAACGCGCCTCACACTAAAAAAAGAGGTTAAGGAGGAGCAATCCAAAAAGGGAAGCATAAAGGTTGCCGTATTACGGAGAATGGCAAAATACCTTTTAAGGCATAAGCTTATGCTCTTGTTTTGTTTTTCCTTGATGATAGCTTCAAACGTTCTTGCATTGGCAGCGCCAAAGCTTTCGCAAAAGGCGATAGATGCTATCGAGCCGGGAGCGGGGGCGGTCGATATTCGCTCGGCTATATTCTATGCCGCGCTGATGCTGATATTCTACGCAGTATCGGCAGGACTTTCGTATCTTCTTGCAGTTATGATGGTAAAGCTCGGTCAGAAGATCATTTACACCATGCGTAAAGAACTTTTCGAGCATCTTTCGTCTTTACCCGTCTCGTTCTTTGATACCCATGCAACGGGTGAGATAATAAGCCGCATATCTTATGATATAGATACGGTCAACACCTCGCTCTCGCACGACCTTTTGCAGGTGTGCGCAAGCATTGTTACCGTCATAGGCTCGCTTATAATGATGATAAGCATATCTCCCATGCTGCTATTGGTCTTGATCATTACCGTTCCTATTTCTATCGGATATACAAAGTTCCGCTCCACGAGAGTACGTCCGCTTTTCAGAAAGCGAAGCCAGAAGCTCGGAGAGCTTAACGGATATGCCGAGGAGATGCTGTCAGGCCAGAAGACTATTCGCGCGTACAGCAAAGAGGGCGTTATAACCGACAGATTTGACCAAAAGAACGAGGAAGCGGTCAATGCTTACTATACTGCGGAATATTACGCGGCAACGGTTGGACCTACGGTAAACTTTGTAAACAACCTGTCCATGTCTCTCGTGACCATGCTTGGCGGAATTTTCTTCTTGTTCTTCAGCCTTAATAAGGCGGGAGCGGCGGCAATTCCCGCGATGTTTACCATCTCTCTTGGAGGAATATCGTCCTTTGTTCAGTATCAGCGTAAATTCTCGGGACCTATTAATGAGTTTGCGAATATCGTAAGCGATCTGCAATCCGCAAGTGCTGCGGCAGAGAAGATATTCGCTATCATGGATACACCCACAGAGCCTCTTGATATAGAAAATGCGACTGTGCTCGAGAACGTTAAGGGCGAAGTCGAGATAAAGGATGTGCAGTTTGGCTACGTTCCCGAGAAGACTGTTATAAAGGGACTTTCTCTTAAAGCAAACGAGGGAAATATCGTTGCGATAGTAGGACCTACGGGAGCAGGAAAAACTACCGTGATAAACCTGCTTATGCGTTTTTATGACGTAAATTCCGGCGAGATACTCGTTGACGGAAACGAGATCAGAAGCGTTACGAGAGATTCCTTGCGCTCTGCTTTCACTATGGTGCTTCAGGATACATGGCTCTTCCACGGAACTATATACGAAAATATAATTTACGGCAAGGAGGACGCTACTCGCGAGGAGGTCGAGAACGCCGCGCGTATGGCGCATATCCACGAATATATCGAGTCGTTGCCCGAGGGGTACGACACTGTTTTGTCGGACGACGGAGTTAATATTTCAAAGGGACATAAGCAGCTTATAACCATCGCTCGCGCTATGCTTGCCAATACCCCGATGCTTATTCTTGACGAGGCGACCTCGAATATCGACTCGCGCACCGAGCAGCAGATACAGAGCGCAATGTACGCTCTTATGAAGGGCCGTACCTGCTTTGTGATCGCGCACCGCCTATCAACTATTCAGAACGCAGACGTCATACTCGTCGTTAAGGACGGAAACATAATAGAGCAGGGAAATCATGAGACTCTCATGGAAAGAAAGGGCTTTTATTATTCGCTGTATCACGCTCAGTTTGACAATTAATTTTTTCAGTATCATATTCTTTGCGTGTGTGTTATATTATAAATTAGGTTCACAGTTCGGATAGGAGGACGGTTTTAATGAGAAAAGTTACTGGATTTATTTCGGGAATTATGACCTTGATCCTTGGGATCCTATTTGTAGTACTGCAAAACAGGCTGGTCAGCATCGCCATCAGCGTGCTTGGAATTACCCTTATCATTATGGGAATTATCGACCTTGTCAGGGCAAGATGCATAATGGGAATTTTAAAGATACTGGCCGCGGTCGCCGTGATTATTTTCGGCTGGATCATTATAGGGATCGCCGGAATAATTATCGGCGTGGTACTTTTGCTCTACGGCGCTTTTACGCTTATAAGACGGATAAAAGCTCCCAACAAAGCAAAGCGGCTATTTTCGACCGTCATAGGATTTGTTGAGTCGGCACTCTGCATTATCGGCGCTATATTCCTTATAAGCGGCGGTATGGGAGAGGTTATTTCGTGGGCGATAATCGTTGCAGGCGTTATCTTCATAATTGAGGGCGTTTTGGCAATAGTCAGCACTCTGCTTGCTCAAAAATAAAAAAAGCACGGCTTGCTTCAAAAGAAGCAAGCCGTATTTTTATTAATTAAAATATTCGAGTGCTTTTTTATATCCCTCAAAGCCAAGACCGCATACGGTCTTTTTTGCTATCATGGATACGTATGAGAATTTGCGGAAATCCTCTCTTGAATGGATATCCGAAAGGTGCACCTCGACAGTGGGGATACCCACAGCCTTGAGCGCATCAAGAATTGCGATGCTTGTGTGCGTATAGGCGGCAGGGTTTATAACTATACCGTCAAAAATACCGTATGCCGACTGAATTATATCGACTATCTCTCCCTCGTGATTGGATTGGAAAAGGGTTACGTCCTGCCCGAGCGCCGTTGCCGACTCGCGGATATAGGCTTCAAGTGCCTTGAAATCCTGCTTGCCGTAAATATCGGGCTCGCGAATACCGAGCATATTAAGATTGGGACCGTTTATAACAAGTATTTTCATAAAACTCTCCTCTATCTCATTTGATTTTTGAAATGATAAGGTCTGCCGTGTTACCCGGGATCTCGGTGCTGTTTACCGTTAAGTCGGAAAAGCGGCGATATGCGTCTATGCGCGCGTCGTAAAGTGCTTCGAGTGTGCTCGCTTGGGAAAGAGGTCTGCCCTTGGTAGGCAGATTTTCAAGCTTTCGTTCAAGGAAAACAGTCGTGCCGTTTTGACGGAGGGATCCGTAATTACAGTCTCTTGTAACTACTCCGCCACCCGTTGCGATAACAGCGCCGCTGAGCTTTCCGAGCTGCTCGGCGATCTCGTGCTCCATACGCCTGAACTTTTCCTCACCGTCCTCGCGTATAACGTCAGCGGGAGTCTTACCAAAGACCTCCTCAAAGACCTTGTCCGCGTCATAAAACGGGCGGGAGAGCTTCTCTGAGATAAGTCTGCCGACGGTGCTTTTGCCGCATCCCGGCATACCGACAAGGATAATATTTTTCGTGTCAAATTCAAGCAGCTTTATTATATCTTCGCATACGCCGTAGTCTGCCTTATCTCCCGTGAAAAACTCAAATGCCTTGACGGCCTGTGCCACGAGCATTGATAAGCCGTTTATATGAGGAATACCACGCTTCTCGGCATCAAGCAAAAGCTTGGTTCTTGAGGGGTTATATATAACGTCAAGCACACCATCGCAGTTAGGGAACAGAGAAAGATCGACGGGAGAGACTCCGGTTTTGGGATACATGCCAACGGGTGTGGTATTTATGATTATCTCTGCGTCGTAATGATTTTTTAGTCCTGCCTCGTTGTTGTCCTTTGAGCCTATTACCGTAAGAGTACGCACGCCGCGCTCTTGTAGAACCGTGCAAACGGTAGCAGACGTTCCGCCAGCACCGAAAACTATTACCTTTTTACCGCTTACCTCGATCTTTGATGCTTCGAGCATATAGGAAAAGCCAAAATGGTCGGTGTTGTAGCCGTAAAGCTTGCCGTCCTTGCCGCGGACTACGGTATTCACCGCACCTATTGCTTTAGCCTCGGGGGAGATATGATCGAGAAAGGGCATCACGGTCTTTTTATAGGGAACTGTAATGTTGAAGGCATCAAGGCTATGCGACTTAACGAAATCTCCTACCTCCGATGGGGAGAGCTCTATAAGCTCATAGGGGTAGTCTGCGATCTCGCGGTGTATTTTTTTCGAGAAGCTGTGACCGAGCTTTTCTCCGATAAGTCCGCATTTTAAGTGGGAATATCCCGTTTTCATTATACGACCTCCAGATACGAGCCAAGATAAGTAAACTCGTCGCATTCGCGCTCAAGCTCCGCGAGCAGCTGTGCGAAGCTCTCCGAATATACGGGAGCTTCAAGATCGAAATAGAACATAAATTCAAAATCCCTGTCGGGAATTGGACGCGATTCAAGCTTTAGGAGGTTTATGCCGAGCGCATTGAAGCGCGACAGAATGCGGTATAGCGAGCCGGGCTTATGCGGTGCGACTATCATGAGGGTCGTGCGGTCGGCACCCGGATAAATTTCAAGCTTGTTCGTTATGCAGATAAACCTTGTGTGGTTGTTTCCGTTGTCCTGAACCGACGAGGCGAGCACCTCGAGAGAGTACTGCGCAGCGCAGGAGCGAGAGGAGAGGGAGGCTATATTGTTGCTGTCGGACTTTGCCACCATTTCTGCCGCTTTCGCCGTGTTTTCAACACGGTGAATTTTTGCGTTTGGGAAGTGGGTTGCAAGGTAGCCCGAGCACTGGTTTATTGCCTGCTCGTGAGAAACGATTTCCGTTATGTCCTCCATGCGAGTTCCGGGCTTTACGAGAAGATTGTGGTCGATTTTTATTCTTACCGTGCGGACTATCTTAAAGTTGCGGCTTATCATAAGATCGTAGACCTTTTTTACAGATCCCGCCGTGCTGTTTTCTATCGGTATTACTCCGTAGCGGCAAAGTCCCGCCTCGATTGCGGAGAAAACCTTTTCCCAGTTGGAAAAGAACATTATATTGGGGTGCTTGAAAAGTCGCTCCGCTGCTATTTGAGAATACGCGCCCTCAACTCCCTGACATGCGACTACCGCCTTGCACGGGAAAAGATTTTGGGTGGCGTCAAGCGCCGTTGAGATTTCACTATACAGCGAGGAGATATCTCCGAGGCGCTTGTGCTGATAGGAGCGCGAGAGGTCGAGAATCGTAGCGTAAAGCGTTCTCGTATACTCATCAAATTCCTCTCCCGAAAGCTCGGAGACCTTATCAAGAAGTGCGCGCTCGCGCGAGGAGTCAAGCACGTTCATGCCCGTCTTGCGCTTGTATTCCGCTACATCGGCAGATACGTTCATGCGCTTCTTGAAAAGAGCAACGAGTTCCTCGTCTATTAAGTCTATTTGCTTACGAAGTTCTGAAAGTTCCATTTTTATGTCCTTATTTTTTATGATCTGCTTTTTTTCTTTGTTGAATGATCAGCACCGTTACCAATGCTATCATAAGCGCGGGGAAAACGGTTGAAAATACGAAGGATATTTTTAGGTTATCGCCAAATGCTTCGGCTATCCAGCCTGCTGCCGTAGGTCCGAGTGTACAGCCTGCATCTCCCGCAAGCGCGAGAAGCGCAAACATCTTAACACCGCCGTTGGGTATCTTATCGGTTGCCATGCAAAGAGTTCCGGGCCACATTATTCCGACGGAGAAGCCGCACAAGGCGCAACCGACGAGGGACAGAATGGGAAAAGGTGAGAATGCCGTGACAAGATATGAAATTACGCAAAGAGCGGCAGAAGCGGTCATTATTTTATACAGATTGAGTCTTGTGCTGAATTTTGCGTAAATTACCCTTGCAAGCCCCATAAGCACAGCAAAGGCGCAAGGACCGAGAAGATCTCCCGTGGATTTGTCTACCTTCAGTCCCATTTCGGCAAAGCTCGATGCCCACTGTGTCATAGTCATTTCGGCAGCACCTGCGCAAAGCATCAGTAAGAAGAACACCCAAAAGGTGAACGTTCTGAATACGGAGTCTTTTTTGTTGGCAACAAGTGGAGCGGACTCCATGGGCGGGAGCGGAACGAAAATAAAGGCTACGGTGTTTATGGCGGGAATTATTGCCCAAAGGCAGAAAAGGATACGCCAATTCTCAATACCCACGAGCTTGAAAAACAAAGTTGAGAGAAGCACGGTAAGCACGAGACCCCAGCAGTAGCAGGAGTGCATAACGCTCAAAATTCGATTTTTGTTTTTTATTGGAGACGCTTCGATTATGGGGTTTCCCATTACCTCAATAATACCGCTTCCAAATGACGCAAGTGAGGTTGATATGATCAGAGCGACGTAAGGCGGTATTACGCTTGGAAGCAGAGCCATTCCCAAAAGACCGCACACGCAGAAGACCTGACCTATAATCACCGTTAATCGGTTGTTAAAAAGGCTTGGCAGCTTAGATGCGGTGAAGTCCATAAGCAGCTGTGTGAAAAAGCTTATAGCGATAAGCAGACTTATTTTTGAGAGGGATATTCCAAATTCATTCTCAAAGGTGAGATAAAGCAGGGGAGGGAGATTTATTACGATCGCTTGGATAGTAAGCCCCGTAAAGCAAGCGGCAACCGTATGATTTGCTGTAAGCTTCATGTTAAGAGAAAGATCCTTTTTTATTATTTATCAAGCAACGCATCGTATATTGCGATTGCGGCGGCGGCTTCAAAAACGGGGGTGGCGCGCAATGCAACGCAGGGGTCGTGTCTGCCCTTGATCGAAAGCTTTACGGGCAGCATGCTTGCAATATCGACGCTGTTTTGCTCCTTGTAAATAGACGGGGTAGGCTTCATTGCGGCACGGAAAACGAGAGGCATACCGCTCGTCATACCGCCGAGTATGCCGCCTGCGTTGTTGGTTTTTGTGGTTACGCTCGTTCCGTCGGTAATAAACTCGTCGTTGTTTTGCGAGCCTCTTACGTGGGCGCACGCAAAGCCGTTGCCGAACTCGATGCCTTTTACCGCGGGAATTCCGAATACGATCGCGGAAATTCTGTTTTCCATTCCGTCGAACATGTGCTCACCAAGCCCTGCGGGGAGTCCTGTCGCGGCACATTCGATTATAGCGCCAACGGAATCTCCGTCCTCTGCGGCATCGGTTATTGCGGCTTTCATAGCCTCACCGCGCTCGGTGTCAAGCACGGGAAAATCGAGCCTATCCTTAAGTGTATCAAGCTGCCCCATGGGATTTACCATATCGAACGGCGTGTCGTATACGCCACCGACGGAGTAAAGATGGGCGCCTATTTCTATTCCGATGCTTTTAAGATATTGCAGACAAATTCCGCCGACTATGCACATGGGGGCAGTGAGTCTGCCCGAAAAGTGTCCGCCACCACGTAGGTCAACCTTATCGCCGTATTTCATTTTAGCGGCAAAATCTGCGTGAGAGGGGCGGGGGATAAAGGCTTTTTGCTCATAGTCGGACGAGCGCTGGTTAGTGTTCTTGATCACGGCGCAAAGCTCGTCTCCGTTGAGGGTGCTGCCGTCAACACCGCTTAAAAACACGGGTGCATCGGCTTCCTTGCGCTTGGTCGAATAAGGATCATTACCCGGCGCACGGCGCTTCATAAAGGCGGCAAGCTCGTCCTCATCAAAGGTAAAGCCCTTTGGCAGTCCCGTAACTCTTACGCCTATCTCGCTATCGTGCGAGCCGCCGTATATCGTCATTTTTATGTTTTTTCCGTAGGTGGTCATATAAGCTCCTCGGTATTTTTATTTTTCAATATTTAAATGCAGATATCTATTTATATCATTCCAAAAATCGGGATAGGATTTTTCTACGCATTCGGCGCCGTTTACGGTAACGCCATTCTCAGTAGCAACGGACGCGACTGCCGCGCTCATTGCTATTCTGTGGTCGTTAAACGAGTCTACCGTGCCCCCGACAAGACGGCTTTTTCCGTATATCACGAGTCCGTCCTCGGTAGCTTCAACATCTGCACCGAGCGATGAAAGCATGGAGCGTACCGACTCGATTCTGTCGCTTTCCTTAAGGCGAAGCCTTGCCGCGCCGCGTATAACCGTTTTTCCTTGACTGACGGCAGCAACCGTTGCCAATACGGGAACGAGATCGGGTATTTGAGTCGCGTCTATATCTATTCCGTGAAGCGGCTTTCCGCCCCTTACGGTATATTCGCTATTGCTTACAATGACGTCCGCACCGAACTCTCTGAGCAGCTCGACTATTTTTGCGTCTCCCTGACGCGAGTCCTGTGAAAGACCGCATACGGTAACGTTGCCGCCACCGATAGCACCCATGCAAAGCGGAAACGCGGCATTCGACCAGTCGCCCTCAACGTCTACGTGCGACGGAGAGGTGAGGCGCGCGCCCTTTGAAACATAGTAGCCGTACTCCGTTTTGGTTGGTTCTGCTCCGAAAATACGCAAAGCATCTACCGTCATATCAACGTAAGGCGCTGATTCCATCTTGCCCTCAATAATGAGGCGTCCGCCCTCGCCCGAAAATGTTAGAGCAAACAATAGACCGCTTATGTATTGAGAGGAAACGTCACCGCGTATGCGATACTCATCTCCGACAAGCTTTCCCTCGCATTTGAGGGAATTTGATCCTTGGGTGGAGAGCGCTGCGCCGTGGCTTATAAGCTCCTCGTACAGAGGAGAGAGCGGACGGCTTGGGAGTCTGCCCTGCATGACAAATTCTGCGCGGATGCCGAGAGCACTTACAACGGGGAGAAGAAAGCGGAGCGTTGAGCCGCTTTCATTGCAGTTAAGGCTTATACTGCTTTTTGGTGTAGTTATGGGCTCGACGTAAAAATTCGGTTTTTTGTACTCAATGCACGCACCCATAGCGGAGAGACATTCTGCGGTTGCCGCTATATCCTTGTTGGTTCTGTCACAACGGATAACTGTCGGCTTGTCCGCAAATGCGGCACAGATAAGTATTCTGTGCGCCGCTGATTTCGAGGATATTGCCTGTATTTTTCCGTTCGGTACAGATGGAGTTAGACTTACGTTCATTTTGAAAGTCCTTTCGAAATAAAGTCGGAAAGCTCTGTAAGAGGTAGTGTGACAAGGCGAGAGTCTCCTATCGAATAGGGAACGACGAGAGTTATTTTTTCGCCCTTGCGCTTTTTGTCAGCAGTTGCCGCCGCTAAAAGCTCGTCCACGCCAAACTGACATTCCGTGGGAAGTCCCTCGCGGCAGAGTGCTGAGATAAGGGAATCAAGATCCTCATTCGGGCAAAGTTCGTTCTTTGCTGCCGCGCGCATAACTGTTACCATGCCGATAGCTACTGCGCATCCGTGCGAGATCTCGAAATCGGAGCAAGCCTCGATTGCGTGGCCAATGGTATGCCCGAGGTTCAGAAGCTGACGCTTGCCGCTATCAAACTCATCTTCCTCGACTATATCGCGCTTGTTACGCACGCATGCGGCAATAACGCTCTCGATATGCGGACGAATACCCGCGGATAGGCTGTCAAAAAATGCTCTGTCATTTATAACGCCGTACTTTATGACCTCGGCACAGCCGTCCGAGAAGATTTCACGGGGAAGGGTATCAAGAGTAGTGTAGTCGCATATTACGAGAGAGGGCTGGTGAAACGCGCCTGCAAGATTTTTGCCTGCGACCAGATCCACACCTGTTTTTCCGCCTACCGAGGAATCTACCGCCGCTAAAAGCGTTGTAGGGATCTGAATGAATTTTATTCCGCGAAGATAAACAGCCGCGGCAAAGCCGCACATATCTCCAACCACACCGCCACCGAGGGCTACCATGCAGTCAGCGCGCGTGAGCCTGTTTTCTGCAAGGAATTCCAAAATGTTTATAAGCGTCGCGGTGTTTTTGGAAGCTTCACCGTGCGGAAAAACAAAGCTTATTACCTCAAAGCCTGCACCTGCGAAAGAGTTTTTCACGCTCTCAAGATAAAGAACTGCGACGGTGTCGTCCGTTACGATACACACCTTGCAGGGCTTTATTACCTTTGCTGAAAGTGCCCCGCAGCGCTCAAGAAGCTCCGTACCTATTATTACGTCATAAGGGGTTGATGCATTTACTTTTACAGTAGTCATAAATTTTCTCCAGTTATCCGTCAACCTGTTCCTTTGCAATCCGTCCGTCGCGGAGAAGCGAGCGGAGCGTGTCCGCGTCGTCGTTTGCGATCGCGTCGCGATATTCGGAAAGGGAGTTGATCATAGAATCTATTTCAAAGAGAAGCGGCTCCTTGTTTTCAAGGAAAAGCTCTGTCCACATATATTCGTTGAGCCAAGCTACACGAGTCATGTCCTTATAGCTGCCCGCCGAAAAGCCCTTGTGGCTTTGAGCTGTCGGACTTTTTACGTACGCATTTGAGACGACGTGGGCAAGCTGTGAAGTGAACGCTATCATTGCGTCGTGTCTGTCGGCGGTGGTAACGGTTATTTTGCCGAACATAGCGGGGGCGAGAAGCTTTTTTATATTGTCAAGAAAATAAATATCGTCGCACGTGTTGGGAACTAAAACCATGGGTGCGTTTTTAAAAAGCGTTGCCTTTGAGTATTTTATACCCGAATATTGTGTTCCTGCCATGGGGTGCCCGCCAACGAAGGTAAAGCCGTATTTTTTTGCGAGCTCAAAGCCTGCTTGGCATATCTGCTTTTTTGTGCCGCATAAGTCCATAACTATGGTGCTTTTGTTTATTATAGGTGAAATATCCTCAAGATATTTTATTGCGGCGCGTGGGTAAAGCGCTATGAAAATGAGGTCGCACGTGGGAATTGTATCGCTATCAAGAACTCCGTCGGTTATCCCCGCAAGCGAGGCATATCCTAACGAGGCTGTGTTTTTGTCGTAACCGAGGACCGTGTGACCTGCTGCCTTATATGCTTTTGCCATAGAGCCGCCGATAAGTCCGAGTCCGCAAATTCCAACCGTCATGTCAGTTTTCCTCCATTGCCGAGAGCACGCGTTTTACTGTCTTTGTAACGTCAGCAAATGCTGTGGGGGTTAGGGATTGAGGACCGTCGCAAAGCGCGTGAGTGGGGTCGTTGTGAACCTCAATCATGAGTCCGTCAGCACCTGCGGCAGCGGCGGCAAGAGCCATGGGCTTTACAAGCTTTGCAACACCCGTTGCGTGAGAGGGATCGACTACGATGGGCAGGTGAGTAAGCTCGCGAAGCATGGGAACGGCGGAGATATCAAGCGTATTTCTCGTGTACGTTTCAAATGTACGTATACCTCTTTCACAGAGAATTACGTTCTCGTTTCCGCCTGCCATGATATACTCGGCAGACATGAGAAGCTCCTTAAGCGTATTCGCAAGACCGCGCTTGAGAAGTATGGGTTTATTTGTACGTCCGAGCTCCTTAAGAAGCTCAAAGTTTTGCATGTTGCGCGCGCCTACTTGAATAACATCAACGTTTTCAAAAAGAGGCAGGTGATTTGCATTCATGATCTCTGTAACTATCGGCAAGCCTGTCTCCTTTTTTGCCAGAAGCAGAAGCTCTATGCCGTCAGCCTTAAGACCTTGAAAGTCGTAAGGAGAGGTGCGGGGCTTGAAAGCACCGCCGCGAAGCATGGTTGCACCTGAAGCCTTTACCTCTCTGGCAATTTCCATTACCTGCTCCTCGCTCTCAACAGAGCACGGACCTGCTATGAAAGCGAAGTCCTTACCGCCGATCGAGGTGTTACCTACATTTATTATAGTATTGTCGGGATGGAATTTTCTGTTTGCACTCTTAAACGGCTCGCTTATACGCTTTACCGTCTCTATCATATCAAGACCGAGCAAAAGTTCCTCGTCGATTTTCGTCGTGTCACCGATAAGTCCGATTACTGTATGCGTTCTACCCTTTGAAATATGCACATCAAGCCCTTGGGAGCGAAGCCAAGAGGAAAGATTTTCAATTTGATTATCGGAAGTTCCGCTTTTAAGTACCGCTATCATAATTTTCTCCTTTAAAATAAAATAAGCGCTACGGGTGGTTTACCGTGCGCTTAATCTATGGTTATAAAAAATCATAAAATAAAAATTCGCATCACAAAACACCCTTATTTTTTACTCGTCATAAAGTAATAAAAATAAAGGTAGTTAAACTTGTTTGCGAATACCTTATTCATGTTTTTTCTCCTTTTTTAGAATTTAAGATAAGTTTATCACTAAGTGGTGTGTTTGTCAAGCCTTTTTTGCAAAAAAATGCAAATAGAGAACACCTTTGTCACGTCATGTGACAAAGGTGTTCTGCTTTTTAAGGCTCATCGTCCTTTTTTACGTCGTCGGATACGCTCTCCGTTTCTTCGGTGTTTTCGTCAGATACGGTAGCATCATCGTATTCCGCTATTTCGGCATCGTCAATAGCTTCTGTACTGGCGTCGTTTTCAATATCGTTCGTGCTATCAGCACGGCGAGTCTTCTTTTTCTCTGCTTCAGCCTCAGCCGCCTTTTTCTCCTCTTCCTCGCGGATACGGCGCTCCTCCTCTTGCTTTCTGCGGCGCTCCTCGTTTTCCTCGCGGCTCTTACGCTGCTTCGCCTGAGTCATTTCCTCAAGCTCCTCAAACGTAGGTGTACCCTCCATTGCTGCCTTGAATTGCTCGCCGTCCATTATCTCGTTCTTTACGAGGAATTCTGCTATAAAGTGAAGCTTATCAATATTATCGTTAAGAATTTGCTTTGCTCTGTCGTATGCTTTGGTGATAATTGCGTGTATTTCAGCATCTATCTTTGCCGCCGTCTCGTCGGAGTAATCCTGCGAGCTTGCAAAGTCACGACCGAGGAATACCTCGCCGTGATCAGAGCCGAATGCGCGAAGACCGAGCACGGAGCTCATACCGAGCTGGGTTACCATCTTCTTTGCGATATCAGTTGCGCGCTGAATATCGTTCGAAGCACCGCCCGAAACGTCGCCGAAGATGATCTCCTCTGCGGCTCTGCCTCCAAGGAGCATAGATATCTTTTCTTTAAGCTCATTCTTATATACGCTGTATTTATCCTCCGTGGGGGGATTGAGCGTGTATCCGAGAGCGTTTCCGCTGGGAATGATGGATATCTGCTGAACGGGGTCCATGGTGGGAAGAACGTGCGCTATAATTGCGTGGCCTGCCTCGTGGTAAGCCGTGTTCTTCTTTTCTCTTTCCTTCATTGCACGTGACTTCTTCTTCGGTCCCGCAATTACCTTAATAAATGCGTCCTCGATGTCGTCCATACCGATAAGAGACTTGCCTCTGCGAGCCGCTAGAAGCGCCGCCTCATTAAGAAGGTTTGCAAGATCTGCGCCCGTAAAGCCTGCGGTGGTCTTTGCTACCGCACCAAGATCTACGGATTCCTCCATGGGCTTATTCTTTGCGTGGACCTTGAGGATCGCCTCACGTCCGTTAATGTCGGGATAATTTACCGTTACCTGTCTGTCGAAGCGTCCCGGGCGGAGAAGTGCGGGGTCAAGAATATCGGGGCGGTTGGTTGCCGCGATAACTATTATTCCGTCATGCGAGCCAAAGCCGTCCATTTCAACTAGGAGCTGGTTGAGAGTCTGCTCACGCTCGTCGTGTCCGCCGCCAAGTCCTGCGCCTCTGTGGCGTCCGACCGCATCGATCTCATCTATAAATATAATGGAAGCGGGATGCTTTCTTGCGTTTTCAAACAGATCGCGTACGCGCGACGCACCTACGCCGACGTACATTTCAACGAAGTCCGATCCCGAGATCGAGAAGAAGGGAACGCCTGCCTCTCCTGCGACTGCCTTTGCAAGCAAGGTCTTACCCGTACCGGGAGGGCCTACAAGAAGCACACCGTGGGGGATTTTAGCGCCGAGATGCGTAAACTTGGTCGGTGCTTTAAGGAAGTCAACGACCTCGCGAAGCTCCTCCTTTTCCTCGTCAGCTCCCGCAACGTCAGCAAAAACGACCTTGTTTTTGTCGTCCTGCGGAGTTTTAACACGCGCCTTGCCAAAGGAATTTATCTTTCCTGCCGCGCCGCCGTTCGCATTCTTCATAACTACGATCCAAAGAACTATAACCACGATAATAACGATAGCGTAGGGAAGCAGGCTTACCCACCAAGGAAGAACCGTAGCGGGCTCTATATTATAGGAAACGAGGTTCGTATTGGGAGATTCCTTGTCTGCGTAGTAGATACCGCAGTCATTGATAAACAGCTCAAGACTCTGAAGCTGGAAGCCTACGGTCTTGGTGTCAAGCTGCTCGATAGGCTTTGCGTCCTCGGCGCCATTCTTTATTTTTTCGATCTCCGCCTTGTCATACACGCTCATCGTGATGTAGTCGTCCTCGGTCACGGTAAATTCCTTGACCGCGTCGGCGCGGAAATATTCCACGACCTCGCTGTAGCTTTTAAGTT
Organism: Oscillospiraceae bacterium; assembly: GCA_015063335.1. The sequence continues at coordinate 20,079 of SVUH01000014.1, forward strand.
CAGAGTTGTCCTCACGGTTTGTAAACATCAGCGACAAGGCAAGTATTATTGCCGCGATGAGAACAACGTAGAAGATCAAAACCTTAATGTTGCTTTTTTTGTTTTTCATTTAAAACTCTCCGTATAGAAAATTGCTGTGTAATTGGCGAGGCACTTTTGACGCAGTCAAGATTTAGCCTTGCCGATTTTGAACTGAGTCATTCAGTTAAGATAAAAATGTAATTTTTTATGGTTTTGCTTATCTTTTGCTTCTGCGCCGTCGCGTACCGCCACAAACGGTACTGCAACTATGCCGCATTCGTCAACTATGACGGGCAGACGATAACGCAGAGAAAGCGGAATGTGAAGATCCGTAAGCAGCTTCTTTAGCTGCCTGTTAACGCCGTTTATACGTATTTTATCCCCGGGCATTCTGCTTCTTGCTTTAAGAACACCACATATTTTATCAGAATCTAAATACAACAGTATTGATTTTTTGTAAATATTTATGTCGCTTTGTGAATTTCCTATGATTATTTTCGCATTTATCTCTGAAAGGAAATTTTCTCCGTCCTCAAGCGTTACGCAAAATTCATTTGGCGGTGTGGGCGCGCTTCCGCGCTTGCAGATATATAGTCTGCCGTTTTCTACAGTCGCGTCAACGTTATTCGGAAGATTTATGCGAGAGTGGGGAATACCCTTTTTGCAAAGCTCGCGAATATCGGATAGGTGTACCGCTTCAAGCGAGGTGCTGCCTGACACGGCAGAATACAGCGACGTTATCGCTCTGTTTGTGACTGCTGCGGGCGAGCCGAGAATTTTCTCTATCTCAAACGAGCCGTCGTCGTTCATCTCCTCGAAGAACCAGTCCGAAAGACTTTCAAGACACGCCGAGTCCTCGCGTAAGCTTTGGGAAAGCCTTGCCGCATTTTCGACTGCCGCACTGTTGATCTCCGTCAGTGTCGGTATGACCTGCGCGCGAATTTTGTTTCGAGTGTAGTCCGTATCGGTATTCGTCGAGTCTGTTACGAATTCAAGAGAATTCTGACGGCAAAAATCAAGAATTTCCGCGCGGCTCATGTAAAGTATGGGGCGCACCACCGTGCCGTGCTTGCACGGGCGGCTCTGCGGAATACCCGAAACGCCCGAAAGACCGCACCCGCGACAGATATTGAATATGATGGTTTCCAAATTGTCGTTTGCGTTGTGTGCTGTTGCGAGTATCGGAATGCCGTGCTCCTTCATGATACTATCAAAGAACTCGTAGCGCACCTGTCTTGCGGCAGTTTCTACGCTTTGCGAGGTGGATTTTGCGTATTCGGGAACGTCACGTCGGCAGACAAAAAGCTCAACGCCGAGAGACTCGGCAAATCTTTTGCAAAACTCCTCGTCTCGGTCGGCTTCCTCTCCTCTTATCATATGATTGACGTGGGCGGCATATATCCTGACGTCGTTTGATTTTGCGTAAGCGGCAAGCATGTATAAGAGAGCGCTTGAATCCGCGCCGCCCGAAAGGGCGACGAGAATGGGCGTATCCTTGCTGACCCCCGCAATGTCCGAAGGGGAGATGAATTTTTGTGGAAGTGAAAAACTCATTACGGAGCCTCGCCTACGTCGTTTGCAATCGTACGGAACTTAGTGTAGCGTCCTATCCAGCCCATTTTAACTGTCTTTGTAGAACCGTGACGGTTCTTCGCTACTATTACCTCGGCAATACAGCCCTCGTCGTTGTCCGTATCCTTTTTATCGTAATAATCGTCCTTGTAAAGGAAGATTACTACGTCTGCATCCTGCTCGATAGCTCCCGAGTCACGAAGGTCAGAAAGCATAGGACGCTTGTCCGTTCTTGATTCAGGTCCACGGGAAAGCTGTGCGCAGCATATGATCGGAACGTTAAGCTCCTTAGCCATGATCTTAAGATTTCGTGAGATCTCGGCAACCTCGTTTACGCGGTTGTCTATTCTCTTATCGCTCTGCATAAGTCCGAGATAGTCAACTACCACAAGACCGAGATTCTTGACTCTGCGAAGCTTACCCTTCATACCCGTAACGGTCATACCCGTGGTGTCGTCTATAAGTATATTAGTTCCTGCAAGCTGTGTCGTAGTCTTCGCGATCTCATTCCACTGCTTTGCGTCAAGCTTACCCGTACGCAAAGCCATGCTGTCTATCATAGCCTCGCTCGAAATGATTCTGTTTACGAGCTGCTCGGCAGACATTTCAAGAGAGAAGATACAAACCGTCTTTTTGGACTGTACGGCTACGTTGGTGGCAATATTGAGAGCGAAGGAGGTCTTACCCATACCGGGACGAGCTCCGACAAGAATAAGGTCGGAGTTGCCCATGCCTGCAAGAACGGCATCGACACCTGAAAATCCGGTTTTCGTGCCCTGAGCCGCTTCTCCCTCTGCCATTTCGTGCAGATTTTTGTAGACGTCGTTTATTACGTCGCTTATGTGGCGGAAATTCTTGGAATCTCTGCCTTGCGCTATATCAAAGACAAGGCTCTCGGCGTAATCGACCAGATGTGCCGCCTCGCCCTCCTCGCTGTAAGCCTTTTCGGAAATCTCCTCACAGACACCGATCAGCTTACGGAGCAAGCTCTTGTCCTTTATTATCTTCGCATAATCCTTTACGTTGAGGGCATTATTACCCTTGTGTACAAGCTGGGTAATATAGTCCGATGCCCCAGCCTCGTTATATATGCCCTTTGTAACGAGAGCATCCACAAGCGTTATGAAATCTATATCGCGGCTGTTTACGAACAACTCCTTGATAGTCATAAATATCTGTGCGTGCTCGGAGATATAAAAGTCATCAGGTGTTATTATCTGAACTACCTCGTCGAGTACCTCGGGCGCAATTATGATCGAGCCAAGGAGCGATTGCTCCGTCACAAGGGAGAAGGGCAGCTTTTTCAGAAGTTCATCGTTCATTTTCTTGCTTCCTTAAAGTTTAGTTCTTTGAAGTTACGGTAATGTTTATTTTGCCGGAAACGTCGGTGAAGAGCTTTACGTCAGCAACGAAGCTTCCAAATGATTTGATATTTTCCTTGAGCGTGATCTTTCTCTTGTCTATGTCGATACCAAAGTCGCGCATGAGCGCCTCCGCGATATCCTTTGAGGTGACCGAGCCGTAAAGCCTTTTGTCAGGACCTGCGGCGTATTCGAACTTTACGTTTATGGTCTCAAGTCGTTTTGCGATCTCTTTTGCATTCTCTCGTTCAACGTCTATCTTGTGCTGCTTTGCAGCCTCTTTATTTTTTACGTCGTTTATAGCGGTATTGTCAGCAGGTCTTGCAAGCTTTTTGGGGAAGAGAAAGTTTCTTGCGTATCCGTCTGATACCTCAACTATCTGGTCCTTTTTGCCCTGACCCTTTACGTCCTGTGTCAAAATTACTTTCATGATAATTCTCCTTTGGGTTGTTTTGCTTTATTTTTCCGAGCTGCTTTCTTTTACGTACTCGTCGATAGCTTTTATGAGCATCTCCTTGGCTGCATCAAGGCTTGATTCGGTAAGTGCCGCACCCGCTACGTCAAAGTGACCGCCTCCGCCTATCTTTTCGAGAATAAGCTGAACGTTGAGCTTGCCGTTTGAGCGGCCGGATATGTGTACCGTTGTACCGATCGCAACGAGCGCAAACGCTGCATTGACGTTCTTGACTGCCAGAAGCTTATCTGCCGCCTTTGCCGCCGCAACTCTGTCGTTTGGAGAGCCTGTGCCCTCGCTTGCGGTGATCGCGATCTGATCACCGTATATTTCCGCGTTAGTGCCGAATATTGCCTCGGAATGATAATCCTCAAATGCTTGATCGAAGAAGGTGCGCGCATACTCGGTGCTGGCTCCTGCGCTTCGCAGATAAAGCGCCGCCGCAAACGTGCGCGTTCCGACTGTACGGGTAAAGTTCTGGGTGTCTACCATTATACCCGCCATCAGCACGTTAGCCTCCTCCTTGCGGAGCGTTCCGACGGGAATACTGAACTCGAGTATTTCACTTATAAGCTCGCATGCAGAGGACGCAGACGGGTCGATATACACGAGCTGCGGCTCTTGCTCGAACTCCTCCTTCTTGATGTGGTGGTCGATAACTGCGGTCTTGAAGGAATTTGCCGCAATTTCGGGAGCCTCGAGGATGCGGAAGTTGTTTGCATCGACTACGATAAGCAGTGTGCCGAACTCACTTTCGTCAAGTCCCGTAACATCGTCTACGAATATATCTCTGTAATCGGCGAGGTCGGTAAGTCTTCCCGTGCACGCCTTGAAGTTTTCTGAGTTGAGATTGGTTACTATTTTTACTCTTACGCCAAGATGCATACACAGAGCGGCAATTCCGACGCACGCGCCTATTGAGTCAAAGTCGGGATTAGAATGCCCCATAACTATTACGTTTGAGGATGAGCTTATCATAGAGCAGAGCTTGGTGGAGATAACTCTCGAATGTCCGCCCGAGCGCTTTTGCTGACTCTTTGTACGACCTCCGAAAAAGAACGTTCCCGTTTCGTTTTTGATGACTGCCTGGTCTCCTCCGCGCTGAAGTGCCATTTCAAGGCATACGAGAGATTCGCGCTCTCTTTCTGCGAGCGTTGTGCCAAGAGTAGTAACACCTATCGAAACCGTTATAGGCATGTTGTCGTCACCGAGCGTTATCTGGCGAACCTTATCGAGTATTTCGAATTTGTTCTTTACACAGGTAAGGAGGCTCTGACGTGTGAGCATGAGCACGTATTTATGTCTGTCGTATTCGCGGATGATACCGCCGAGCTCTTTTGCCCAGTCCTTGAGTATTGAGTCGACCTTGGCGACCTCTGCCTGGTAGCTGACCTGCGCGTACTGCGCTATTTCGTCGAGATTGTCTATGATGATATATGCAACCGCCGTGTGGAGCGCACGATGTGTTTCGCTAAGCTCCTTAAGCTCGGTTATATCTCTGAACATAAGCAGATAGAACATCTTTCCCTTGGAAAAGAGGGGGTGGCAGTCGATGTGATAAAACTTGTCGCCGATCTTGCACATGAGAGTCTTGTCTTTAAGGATCCCTATCTCTTCTGCGTCTTCCTCGTCATCCTCGTCGTCAATGACCTTTGCTGACATATGCTTTATTACCGCGTCCATTGAAATTCCGCATGAGTCCTTGATGTCCGCGTTGAATACGGTTGCCGCTGCTCCCGCCGCGTTCTTCATAGCGGCGTTTACAGTTATGATCTTACCCTTTTCGGTTACTACCGCGTAGGGTATCTTAAGGAGGTGACGGAACGTGTATATAACTCCGTTGTTCTGCTCCTCTGAATAGTTGGAGGCATTGCGGAATATGTTTATACGCTTGTGCACGACCATAGTGATTATTAGCGCGGAAACGATATATATTCCTATGAGGATCAGGCCACATACCGCAACCGATATATCGGTATAGGTACAGAGAATAACGTGTATCGCAAGGCAGAGAATGCCCAGAATAATGTAAACTCTTGAGGGTAGCTCCTCAAGTCTTCTGAACGGATCGAATTTTTTGTTTGACATAAGAATGTCCTTTCTTTAATTGCCATTTTTTCGCTTTTTGTAGTCGGAAACGTAGGCAAGTATTATAAGCACGGCGCCCGCGAGGGCAACTCCGATAATTGCGTATATTGAGAATGTGGCAAGCAGGAATATTACTCCCACGTAGAGAAGCGTGCCAAAGCAAGAGGGACCTTTCTTTGCAATAAACGCGCGAATGCCGCTGAGCGCCACGAGTATAAGACCGGGGGCGAGCACGATCACGATATTCTCAGCAACTGCGCCGTAAAGAGCCGAGCCGCCCGTCACGAGAACGAATGCCGCCACTATGGCAACTATATAAACTATAGCTGACGTAAGGCTTATATCGAAGTCCAGCATTTGAGAGAGCTCGTCACGGCTCTTTTTCGGATCGGGATAGCAGACAGTAAGATAAATAGAGTGTATGATATACGCGATAACGTTGGAAACGGTTATCAAAAGACCGGGAAGCAGATTAAATACGGTGCCAACACCGGCGTCTACAACCGTTCGCATGTCGGTGTCCGACATGTCAAGTCCCATCATTTCCTCTATCTCTTCCATAGCAGCTATGCAAGCAACGGTTATTTCTTCCTTGAGCGTATCTATAAAGCTCTTTGCCGCGGCAAGCGATATCTCGCCCATGGTACTGTAAAGCGTTATGAGCGCGGACACGACGAATACCACACACAGACCAAAGGAAATACGGCAGACAGCAGACACTCTGTCAAGCTTCTTATTTACTGAGTATGAAAGAAGAATTGCGGCGGGCAGGGGAGAGAGCGAGACGATAATGCCGTTTGCATTCGGTGAAATAAAGAGCGCAACAATAAGCGGAATAAGCGGAACGCCCCAAATAAAAGGGGACTTGCTGTTGCCTAATAGATAAGTCAACGAGCAGCAACAAAGCGCGAGGGCGGCAAAAAGCCCGATCAGCAAAAGACTTCCGCCTATAAATGCGGATGCGCCGAGAATTATAGCGTACATTATGATCGCCTTAAATGTTTTTGCGATCCTTGCAAACACAAATACGCTGAACGCGCATATTGCCAGAGCAATTGCTGAGAGCACAAGCTCGTTTATATTTATTGTCAACGCCACGGTTATAAAGGATGCCGCTATGGCGTATGCCGAACAGAGAAGAAAAACATCAAGAGGCTGGATATCGGCTTTATTTTGTTTTTTTGTGATCGATTTTTTCATGTATCCTCTCTTTGACACTGCTTTTGAGTGATTTGTTAAGCCTAAAAAGGGTTACAACTACCCTATTATATAATTATATCATACAATCAGCGTTTTGTAAACAGAATTTTGCCAATTTCTCCCGCAATTTATTATTTTAATGAAAAAATATTTGCGAAACGCGAAAAAATATTTAAAAAGGTATTGCAATTGTTGGTAAAGTGTGGTATAATAACGCAGTAAGGTAGAGTGGGCTTGAGAGAGTCCACTCTTAATTGTTAATTTGATACGGAGGTAGAAATGGCAAAGCTTACGGGAAGCGTTGCGCAAAGGGTGCGAGAGATCGCAGAGCCGCTTGCGGACGAGATCGGAATATGGATATGGGACGTTGAATTCGTCAAGGAGGGTGCAAGACGCGTGCTTCGCATAACGGTGGATTCGGAGGAAGGTATCGGTATTGAGGATTGCGAAAAGCTTCACCGTGCCATTGATCCGCTTCTTGACGAGGCAGACCTTATAGAGGAGCAGTATTATCTCGAGGTAAGCTCCCCCGGGATCGAGCGAGAGCTTAAAAACGACATTCATATCGAGGCCTGTGAGGGCTGGGACGTTGAGGTCAAGCTGTACGCTCCTAAAAACGGCTCTAAGCTTTATCGCGGCGAGCTTCTTCCGCTTACCGAAAACGGCGATATCGCCATAAAGGTCGGTGAAGAAACGGTGGTTTTCGAGAGAAGCACCGTTGCAAAGATCAACACCTATTTTGAATTATAATACACATAACACAAAAGGATGGAAAAATCAAAATGAACAAGGAATTTTTCGTTGCTCTTGACCTTCTTGAAAAGGAGAAGGGAATCCCCAAGGAATACATGCTTGAAAAGATAGAGGCTGCGCTTCTGTCTGCTTTCAAGAAGGAGTTTGGTAATAACACTCTTATGAGAGTTGCTATTGACCCTGTCAAGGAAGACGTTAAAGTCTACTTGCAGAAGGAGGTCGTTGAGGTCGTAACTAACCCTCAGTGCGAGATCTCTCTTGAAGATGCAAAGGCAATAAGCCGCAGAAATACCCTTGGTAAGATGGTTGAGACTGAGGTCAAGACCAAGAACTTCCGCAGACTCAGCGCAGCTGCGGCAAAGTCGGTCATTATCCAGGGTATACGCGAGGGTGAGCGTAAGGCTATGCAGGACGCTTACGAGTCAAAGCGCGAGGAGATCATCACCGCTACCGTTTCCAAGGTCTTTTCGGACAACGGAAGCGTATTGCTTGACACGGGAACGGGACACGCAACGCTTATACGCGGTGAGCAGATGCCCGGCGAAACCTTTTATGTCGGCGACAAGGTCAAGGTATTCGTTACCGAGGTAAACAGAGAGGCAAGAGGTCCTATCGTAACGCTCTCCCGCGTTCATCCCGGACTCGTTCGCAGACTGTTTGAGCTTGAAATTCCCGAAATTATAGACGGTATAGTTATGGTAAAGGGCGTTGCACGCGAGGCAGGCTCGAGAACCAAGATCGCAGTTATGTCAAGAGATCCCGACGTTGATGCGGTTGGTGCGTGTATCGGTAACCACGCAATGAGAATTGCTGGCATCGTTGACGAGCTGCGCGGTGAGAAGATCGACGTCGTTAAATACAGCGAGAACCCCGAGGAGTACGTAGCTGAAGCGCTTGCTCCCGCAGAGGTCCGTTCCGTAACCTTTACTGCTGAAAGAGCTTGCCGAGTAATAGTTGACGAGGATCAGCTCTCTCTTGCTATCGGTAAGGAAGGACAGAACGCACGCCTTGCGGCAAGACTTACCGGCTTTAAGATAGACATAAAGTCTGAATAATTTAAATATGGAAAAAGCTCAGAAAATGAGAAAGATTCCCGAGCGTCAGTGTCTTGGCTGTAATGAGCACAAGCCCAAGAAGGAGCTTTTGAGAGTGGTGAGAACTCCCGAGGGAGAGATCACACTTGACTTTACAGGCAAGAAGTCGGGCAGAGGAGCATATATCTGTCGTGACGTGTCCTGTCTTAAAAAGGCGAGAAGGTCGGGAAGAATAGACCGAAATCTCGGAGTGTCCGTTCCGTCCGAGGTTTACGACAGAATGGAAGCGGAGCTTTCGGGTGAGTGATATGGAGCAGAGCAACACGCAAAAATTGCTTCTCTCACTTGGCCTGTGCGCCAGAGCGCGAGCACTTATCTACGGAGTGCCGATGATATGCGACGCACTCAGAAAGGGTGGCAAGGGCTCTCCTCTTTTGGTGCTCGAGGCGGCTGATACGTCTGAAAACACGCATAAAAAAATTACGGACAAATGCAGTTATTACAATACCCGCCACGTGCGACTTCTCTGTACAGGAGAGGAGCTTGCGGCGGCAGTCGGCAAAAGCGCATCCATAGGGGCAGTTGCGATTACTGACGAAAATTTTGTCAGGCTGATTGAGAAGAATATATAGTGAAATATAATCCCCAAATCCCCTTAAATCCATTGAAAGGAAGTCCCGTTTCGGCGATGGGACACGGTACAAAATATGGCAGCTAATCAAGGAGCAAGCTTACTGAAAATTACACAGTTTTCAAAGGATATGAATATTAAAAGCAAGGAAGTTATTGACCTGCTTGCCAAAAAGGGAGTCGAGGTGAAATCCTCGTCATCGCTCGAAGCATCGCAGTTTGAGTTCGTGCTTAATACTCTTACCCTTGACAATCAAATAGACAACATAGGAAATTACCTTGACGGAGTTACTTATATTCCGTCCAAGAAAAAGCCGGCTGCCGCAAAGCCCGCAGAAACACAGGCTGTTGCTGACGAAGCAAAGGCAACCGAAGTGGTTGCAAAGGAACCCGAAAAGCCCGAAAAGAAGGAAGAGAAGAAGATCGCCGACGCTCCTTCTGCCGGAGAAGAAAAAGCAAAGAAGGTTGAAAAGCCTCAAAATGCCGTTGAGGTGAAGAAAGCTCCCAAGGTAGAGGAAAGAAATATCCAGGCTCCCGTAAAGAAACCCGAGGTAAAGAAGCTCGAGTTCAAAAAGCCTATCTCGACTGACGGACAGAAGCTCGACGAAAGATTTGCTAAGGTTACCTCTCCCTCATCTCAGCAGAAGCCGAACGGCGGACGCTTCGGAAACGGCGGTAATCAAGGACAGCGTCAGGGCTATTCTCAGGGTCAGAAGCCTCAGGGACAGCGTCCGGGCTTTGGCGGTATGCCTAATAAGGATAAAGAAGACAATCAGCGCTCCGGACCCAGAGAGACGTTTAAGCCTCAGGTAATCGTTCGCGGACAGACCGCAAAGGGCGGAGACAACACTCCCAAGCAGAGAGGCGCTACTCGCGTTGTCGATATGAGAGGAACTTCCGTTGACCTTTCCAAGTACGATGAAAGACTCGACAATTTCGTTCCCGATTCGATAGGTGACGTAAGAGGCGGCAACCAGAGGCTCAAAAAGCAGGCGGCGCAAAATCGTCCTCAGCAGGGCTTTGGCGCAAAGGGCAAGGATAAATTCAAGGGAAAGAAATCTACACAGCCCGTTACAAAAGCGCCTACCAGCGTGACGCTTCCCGATGAAATTATGGTAAGCGATCTCGCATCGCGCCTTAAGGTTACATCTGCAGAGGTAGTAAAAAGACTTATGCTTCTCGGCATGATGGTTACGGTCAACCAGACGGTAGATTACGACACCGCGGCAATAGTTGCCGACGAGCTCGGAATCGCAACCACCAAGGAGGTCGTTGTAACTATTGAGGAAAGACTCTTTGATGAGGAAGAGGATAACGAGGATAATCTCGTTGGACGCGCTCCTGTCGTATGTGTAATGGGACACGTTGACCACGGTAAGACCTCAATACTTGACGCTATCCGTCATACCAACGTAACCACCGGTGAGGCGGGCGGTATTACCCAGCACATCGGTGCGTACCGTGTAAAGGCGCAGGGACAGGACATTACCTTCCTTGATACCCCCGGACACGAGGCATTTACGGCAATGCGTGCCCGCGGTGCGCAGGCAACGGATATTGCGATACTTGTTGTTGCGGCTGATGACGGAATCATGCCCCAGACTGTTGAGGCTATAAACCACGCAAAGGCTGCGGGTATTGATATAATAGTAGCTATAAATAAGATGGATAAGCCGACTGCTAATCCCGATGCGGTAAAGCAGGAGCTTACAAAATACGACCTTGTTCCCGAGGAATGGGGCGGCGACGTTATATGCGTTCCCGTATCCGCGCTTACAGGCTTCGGAATTTCCGACTTGCTTGACAACGTGCTTCTCGTTGCAGAGGTCAAGGAGCTTAAGGCTAATCCTAAGAGACGTGCAAAGGGTATCGTTATCGAGGCGAAGCTCGATAAGGGCAGAGGTCCTGTTGCGACTGTGCTCGTTCAGAACGGTACGCTCAGAAGCGGCGATATAGTTATCGCGGGTACGTCTGTTGGTCACGTAAGAGCTATGACCGACCACAACGGAAGAACGCTTAAGGAGGCAGGTCCCTCTGTTCCCGTTGAAATTATCGGTCTTGCTGAGGTTCCCTCGTCGGGTGACGAATTCAACGTAGTTGCTGACGAGAGAATGGCAAGAGAGCTTGCAGATCAGAGAAAGGAAAAGGCAAAGGAAGAGGTATTCAAGGCAAATGCCCGTGCAAACCTCAACGACCTTTTCGCTCAGATCTCCGAGGGTGTAAAGCAGCTTAACATTATCGTTAAGGCTGACGTTGGCGGCTCTGCAGAGGCTGTAAAGCAGTCGCTTGAAAAGATCTCCAACGACGAGGTCAAGGTTTGCGTTATACACGCGGCGGCGGGCGGTATCCGTGAGGGTGACGTAACGTTTGCGGCAGCGTCTAACGCAATAATCGTAGGATTTAACGTTCGTCCCGATAAGGTCGCTCTTGACAGCGCGGAAAGACAGAACGTTGATATACGAACCTACCGCGTAATTTACGATTGTATCAACGAGATCACCGATGCTATGAAGGGAATGCTCGCTCCCGAGTTCAAGGAAGTGCTTCTCGGACACGCAGAGGTCAGACAGACTATCCACGTTCCGAACGTCGGTACTATTGCAGGTTCTTATATTCAGGACGGTAAGATCACCAGAGCATCTATGATAAGAGTCGTTCGTGACGGCGTTGTTATCTTCGAGGATAAGATCTCCTCGCTTCGTCGCTTTAAAGACGACGTCAAAGAGGTTGCTCAGGGCTATGAGTGCGGTGTCGGTCTTGAACGCTTCAACGACATTAAGGTCGGTGACGTTCTCGAGGCGTATATCATGGAAGAAATCGCAAGATAATATAAAACAAAGTGGCGGTGCCGAGGGCACCGCCACTTTGTTTTTATTATATTTTTCAACTGTAAACTTTTTGCGATAAATATTGACATTTATGAATAAACATGATATAATACTTAAGGATATCGCAAAGATATATAGTGGCGATAAATGTTATTTTACTATTATGAGGGTGGCAGATATGAAAAAAATCGACATATCAAACGCAGTAATTTCAAAAATAAACGACGTTTACGGCTATGCGCTTGCAAGAGATACGGAATGCGAGGCGGTCGCGGAGCATAACGTATTGATAATCAAGAGCCGCGGAGTGAGCGAATACCTGATCGATGGTAAAAAATACGTTGCCGATGCAGAGAATATCGTGCTTATTCCCAAGGGGACGGAATACGGCATGTATATCTGCCGTGAGGGCGAGTGCGTTATAGTTGAATTTGATACAGTCGATCCTATTGGCGCTCCTTGTGTGCTCGGTACGGGCGGAGATAAGGAAATTACGGCATGTGTTCGCAGCATACTTCAATATTGGAAGCTGAAAGGACCTGCATACCGCTCTAAGTGTATGTCGGAGCTTTATGATCTGATAACAAAGCTCTCTACCGTCCACTCTTATACCTACTCGCTTGCGGGTAAGTACAGAATGATACACAAGTCGGTTAAATATATTGAAGCGAATTACCGCCGAGCAGACCTCTATACACCCGATCTTGCAAAAATGTCGGGAATGGGCGAGACATACTACCGCAGCATCTTTCTTTCCGTGTTCAGCGTTCCGCCTGCAAAGTACATACAGAATTATCGCGTAGAGAAGGCAAAGGAGCTGCTCGTTAAGGGAGAGATCTCAATTGACGACATTGCGACTGCCACAGGATTTGCCAACGCATCGTATTTTTGTAAGGTTTTCAAGGCGACAACGGGACTGACGCCTACGGAGTTTGCGACAAAGAGCCAGAGGCTTGGCTGATTTAAGGAGAAAATAGAAAATGATAGATAAGGAAATTGCGGAGATACGCCGCAGATTCAGAACTGATAAAAGCAATATAAGCCACGTAAGGGGCTGTTACGTAAACGAGAAAAAGGAAATAATTTCGGAGTTTGACCAGAGTCTCGGAATGATGGCGGAGGACGATGCGGGCGAGGTGCTTCGCATTCTCAAGAAAACGCTTTCCGGTACTTCGGGAAGAACTCTTATAGATATTGAGTTTTCGACGCAGCAGGTGCTTGAGAGTGAGGAGCATAAGCTTCTTACAGATCTAAGACATACAAAGCTTGCTGACAGTGAGTGTGTTCACAAGCTTTACGATAAAATAATAAGCACACTCGCGCTTGATTCAAGCTATCTTATTCTTCTTGCTTACGACAGCTATGACGTTTTTTTGGCGGGGGCTGACGGCGAAAAAGAGACCGAGTCGTCTACGGTATTCAACTATTTTATATGTAGCGTTTGCCCCGTAAAGACGGGAAAAACTACACTAAGCTACTATTTGCCGGGCAGATGCTTCCGCACGGTAGCCGCTGACACAGTGCTCGGCGCGCCCGAGCTTGGATTTATGTTCCCTGCATTTGATGACAGGACGGCAAATATATACGGCGCTCTTTATTACACAAAAAGGCTTAACGACAGTCATGAGGAAACTGTTGACGCGCTCTTTAAGTCCAAGCTTCCTATGCCCGCCGCGGTACAAAAGGAGACCTTTGGAGAGATACTTGAGTCTGCTGTGTCTGAGGATTGCAGCATGAGAGTCGTTCGCACGGTGCACTCGCAGCTTTGTGCCATGCTTGAAGATCACAAAGAGCAAAAGCTTGAAGAAACGCCCGCTATCGGTAAGGCGGAGATAGGGGATATGCTTAGGTATAGCGGTGTTGCGGAAGAAAAGGTTGAAAAGTTCGAGGAGAAGTACGACGAGGCGTTTGGCAAGGATACGAAGCTCAACCCCAAAAATATAGCCGATACAAAAAACATTTCCGTGAAAACGTCGGAAACGAATATCAAGGTTGCTTCAGGAAACGGAAACGTCATAGAAACTCGCGTTATAGACGGAGTAAAGTATATACTTATCCGCGCTGACGGAGAGGTCGTTGTAAACGGCGTAAATATAAGAATAGATTGAAACAAAACAAAAAAATAAAAAATTTTTTAAAAAGGTATTGCAAAACGGGAAATAATATGATATAATACCCATGTTTGCGAACCGATGTCAAAGAACATCGGAATAATAGAAACGAGGTATATTAAGATGAAATCCGGAATCCATCCCAATTATGAAGAGTGCGTAATTCGTTGCGCCTGCGGCGAAACCGTTACCACCAAGTCTACCAACGGCGGAGAGATGAGAGTTGAAATTTGCTCCAAGTGCCACCCCTTCTTCACGGGTAAGCAGAAGTTCGTTGACGTTGGCGGACGCGTTGATAAGTTTAAGAGAAGACTTGAGAGCGTAGGAAAGTAATTTTTTATGGCTCTGAAAATAAAGGCAGGCATTTTAGAAGTGCCTGCCTTTGTTTTCTCAATTTCGTTTGTAAAGGAATTAAAACTATGGAATATACTGATAAAAAATTAAAGGACAGAGCAGTGCTTGTCGGACTTGTTTGGGGAAGTGAAACGCAGGAGAGCGTTGACAAGAGCCTTGACGAGCTTGAACGCTTGCTTGAAACGGCAGGTGGAGAGGCGGTTGCAAGACTTACTCAGAATAAGGATACGCCCGACGTGCGCACGGTTATAGGAAGCGGCAAGGCTTCCGAGCTTGCCTATCTTTGCGCCTGCAACGACGTAACGCTGGTGGTGTTTGATTGCGAGCTTTCTCCGTCGCAGATAAGAAATATTGAGGATATAGTCGGAGATGGAGTCAGAGTTATCGACCGCTCCATGCTTATACTTGATATTTTTGCTTTGCACGCGGTCACGGGAGAGGGAAAGCTTCAGGTTGAGCTTGCTCAGCTTAAATATACCGCGCCCCGCCTTATGGGTAAAGGAACAGAGCTTTCAAGACTCGGAGGCGGAATAGGAACGCGAGGTCCCGGAGAATCCAAGCTTGAAACGGATAGACGCCACCTCATGCGCCGTGTGCATGCGCTCGAGGCGCAGATCGCCGAAATGGACAAAAACAGAAAGACCATGCGTGCCGCAAGAGATAAGAGCGGTATTCCCGAAATTGCCATAGTCGGATATACCAATGCGGGAAAATCCACGCTCTTAAACAGACTTACAGATGCGGGTATTCTTGCAGAGGACAAGCTTTTTGCAACGCTTGACCCGACAACGAGAAAATTTACGCTTCCCTGCGGAGAACCCGTATTGCTTACGGATACGGTTGGGTTTATAAATAAGCTCCCCCACCACCTGGTGCGCGCATTCCGTTCGACACTTGAAGAAGCGTGCAACGCAGATATTTTAATGATAATAATAGACGCGTCTGACGAAAACTTCCGAGAGCAGCTTGCTGTCACGGAAAATCTGCTTTGTGAGCTTGGCGCATCGGGAAAGCCTATACTTTACGTCTTTAATAAGTGCGACAAAGGAATAGTAGACTTAGGCTCGCTCGGACGCGAGGCGGCAGAGAACACCGTTTATATTTCCGCGTTGACGGGACAGGGCTGTGAGCTTATGGTGTCAAGGATAGAGGGAATGATCCTCGCAGATAAGCGCAGAGTGACGTATCTCATTCCCAACAGTGAGGCGGGAGCGGTGAACACGCTCTACAAAAATGCGACTGTCGAGAGCGTTGAGTACGGAGCAGAGGGGATCACTGTCGTGGCGCTTGCCGATGCAAAGGCGAGGGGTATTATGAGAAAATACGCCGTTGACGATATACCCGAAGAGACGGACGAGGATTGACGGATAAAAAGCAAAAAGCAGTTTAAGGAGATTTTCATGGATAACATGAAAGAGTTTTTCACTACGCTTAAAGAGGAAGCGCACGTGGAATTTGAAGAAAAGCGCTCTATATTTATAGGTCACGCAATTCGGACGGATACCGAAGAAGAAGCGCAGGAATATATAAAAAAGATAAAAAAACAGTATAACGATGCAACTCACAACGTCTCTGCATACACCATGAAGAACGGAATTATCGCGAGATATTCCGATGACGGTGAGCCGCAGGGCACGTCGGGCATGCCCACGCTTGACGCGATAAGAAAAAGCGGCGTTGATAACGCTTGTGTCGTAATAACGAGATATTTCGGCGGAACGCTTCTCGGTGCAGGCGGACTTGTCCGCGCATATTCTCATACTGCGTCGCTCGCTCTAATGGAGGCGGGAATTATCACCTATGAGCCGTATTGCGAATACGAGCTTAGGTGCGGGTATTCGGAATATCAAAAATACAATTCGTATTTTTGTGATATGGGAGTTCTTGTAGACGACACGCTTTTTGAGGATCAGGTCACCCTGCGCTTTGCGGTAAAACGCAGAGTCAGTGAGCAAATTGTGACGAAAATAAAAGAAATGAGCTATGGTAGAGATGTCCCCGAAAGGACAGGTGAGAGGTATGACTTTAGGTAAAAATACATGCCGTGCTTTGGCGATCGCGATTTGCTTTATTTTTATAATAAGTGTGGTATCTTGCAATAACAATGCGGATAATTCTGCTCTTGAGCAGCTTAAAAATATGCAGAGTATGCAAACAACGCAAGTCGAGGAGACCGAGCCCGCAATTGATAACGTACAGAAATACAGAATTGTAATTTCGGCAGGCGCATCGGACGAGGTGCTTGACAAGGCGCTTGAGCTTTCTTCTGCTGTGACCGGTAAAACGGGCAAGACTTGTACGGTAGTCCGTGATACAGATTCGGTTATTGCGAATGATGATACCATGGAAATACAGCTCGGTTACGTTGACCGCCAAGAGGCAAGAGAAGCTATGGGACGTCTGAAAAGAGACGACTATTTGTGCGCAAAATTTTCCGATGCCGTAGTTCTTGGCGGTAAGGTAGAAAGTGCCGACGTAAGCGCGGTGGATAAATTTATTTCCGAAGTTCTCCCTCGCGCAGAGGGCAAAACGATCATAAACGACGATGATGGCTTTAACGTGAGCGCAAGCTACGAGTTGAGCGAAATAATGCTTTGCGGTATAGGGCTTGGAAATTACGGTATTGTCTGTGATGCGCAAGCAAGCGGTGTTGCGGAAACATTCAGAGAGCTGCTCGCGGATAAATGCGGGGCATACTCAGATATATCCAATAAACCGCACGATGATATTCGAGAGATAATATTCAAGCTTTCTGATAGTGAGCAGGTCGGATATTGCAGCATTTACCGCCAAAATGAAGACGTTTTGGTCGAGTCTGACAGCATCTACGGCCTGTCTGTGGCTGTATGTAAGCTTTATGACATTGCGCTCGGCTCTGTTAAAGACGGAATCGGATATATCAATATATCTTCTCCGCTGTTTTATTCGTGCGAGGCTGGCGATCTTTCTGTTATGTCGGTGGTGGTCGACGAAGACAACGTGTCCGAGCTTGGCAGCGTGCTTTCGCTGATCGATATAAGCTCTGTTGACGTAATGACGGTTGGCGCTGTGACGAGGGAGGCATGGATGGTATCCAAAGCCCATATTCCTGCCAACTATTCGTATGAGCTTTATACGCTTGAGGATAATAAATATTTTCCTATAGTTTATAATACTGAAAGCTTTGATAGTCTTCATATCGCAGTTGACGAAACGCCTGATTCTTTATGCTTGAGTGTGGGTGACGGAGAAAATGAGGTTCGCTGGGTCACGGTATATGAAAAGAAAGCGGATAACAGGCAGGCGAACGTTGATACAGTATTGGATAACGTGAGCGCTTCCTCGCATGGACTTATCGCCACATATATCGGTGCTTTGGGTTGCAACTCGGATTTTTGTGTGACACACGAAGGCTCTGCCGTTGTATATTTTTCTTGCATCGGTGACGACGATAAGGAGAGAAATGCATTGGCCGTAGTTACCGACAAAATTATGGATTGCGAAGAAATATACGGCAAAATGATCGGTGAGGGGGATGCATTCTGCATTTTTGCTACGGTGAGTAATATCTATTGCCCCGAATATTTAGACCTTGCTATATAAAAATCTTTTCAAGCCTTAATATATCGTCAAGTGAGTCGCAAAGCAATAAATAACTTTGCTTCACCATAAGCTCACTTTGCTCGCTGCGCGCGTTCTTTAAGCATAAAACGTTTTCCGAAACCTTGTCTATTTCGCGAAAGCTTACGCAGAAGCCGAGATACGTGCGACGTGTGTTCCAGTATTCGACGAGCGTGTCGGAGTCTTGATTGCCGTCGCGAACGTCAGATGCAAGCTCCTTCATTGTGCTTACCGTATCACTGACGTATTTAATATTGAAGATCATAAGCGAGATCACTGCCGTGAACAACAGTAATGAAATAATTAACGATTTCATGAAGCCTCCTTCTTGGTTATTATTCTTTCCTCGCCGGAGTCGCTTATCATCATAAGGTATACGTCCTTTGTGCATGTTCCGCGCTTTTTTAACTTTTGATAAAGCTGTGCGCGCGTAAGCCCTACGGTTGACAGCCCGTGATCGTTTACCGTACCGTTGTCTACTATTATATGAAATATTCCTGATTCCTTTACGGAAATATTAAGCTGCTGACAGGTAGGCTGTGCGTACTTTGCCTTTGGAATGATGGTTATCTTTCCGCTTTTTTCAAGTATTGCGTAAAGTACCTCGTCTATATCGCTGTATCCGTTTTGTCTTAATTCGGTCACAAGCTCGTCGAGCGTTAGCCTTGCTTCAAGCATGGCTTTGCGACAAAGTCTACCATTTTCTATAAGTGTTGACGGGCGCGCGGTGACAAGACCTTTGAGACGCGGAAATGCAACTATAAGGGCGGAGGAACATATTTCGAAGGTGATTAATATAATTATAGGTATAATCGAGTGAAAAACGGGAATATTACTGTCAGTTATTGGCAAAGAAGCAATTTCGGAGATCAAAAGAGTTACCACAAGGTCGGATACCTCAA
>SVUH01000015.1 GCA_015063335.1 Oscillospiraceae bacterium
CGGGAAGATCTATTGCTTCAAGAGAGGAGCAGAAAGCAAACGCGCCCTTGCCAAGCGTCTTTACACCCTCGGGAAGCTTAATGCTCTTAAGCTTTGCCATGTTGTAAAATGCGTTGTTTCCGACTGCGCTCACACCCGTCGCTGTTATTTCAACAGTTTCTACGCTGTGGCGAACCGAATACCACGGGACAAGAGTGGTTTCGTCGTTTCCGGGGATATCGCCCGTTCCGCTGATCACAAGCGTCTTGGAATCCGCCTTGTATTCCCACGAGATCTGTGTGCCCTCGACCAGCGTAACGGCAACCGCCTCGGCATCGTTAGCAGAGGTGTTTCCGCACGCCGTCATTCCAAGGACGAACGAAAGAATAAGTAGCGCGGCAATCGCCGCCGTAATAATTCTCTTTTTCATTGTTAAGCCTTTCTTATTTTAATATATCAAACATTATATCACATCAAAAAGGCAAATTCAACACCTTTTTGTAAACGTTCTTTTATTTGAGTCCCATGAGCGAGAGTATCGCGTCCTCGGTCACAACGCCCTGCGTCTTGCCGAGCACACCGCCGTCCTTCATCGCAACGAGCGTAGGAATAACGGAAATATCAAACGTTCCTGCAAGCTCGGGCTCGTCGTCAACGTTTATCTTGCATATTTTGATATCCTCTCTCTTTTCGGAAAGAGCTTCAAGCGTGGGTGCGAGCATCTTGCAAGGACCGCACCAATCCGCATAAAAGTCTATAAGCACGGGAACACCCGCCCCCATAACCTCGTCAATAAAATTTTCTTTTGTAAGCTTTACGGTTGCCATAAATTTTCTCCTTTAATCTTTAAATTTGTAATAGAGCAAGCAATGACAGTAGCCCTCAAAATCGGGATCTGCCATTTGCTCCTTGAATTCGCGACAGATGCATTTTGTATCCTCCGTGCGCTCCATTCGGCAGGGGCAATATCCACCCTTCATTTTGAGCCCCTCACGAATAGTCTTGACTATTTCCTCGTTTTCGTTAAGCCTGACTCCCATTATCTGCTCCTTTTTTCCTTATTTTTACGAGAGTGGAAAGCACCCCCTTGTTATATTTTACCACAGTCATCTCTCTTTTTCAAGTATTTCACCAAAATCGCCCGAAAATGTATTGGGTGGAAAATCTTGTGTGTTGAAAAAAGAGGGATTTTCATGTATAATTTAACTGTCCTCGCAAAGCTTCGACAAAAAAACACTTTGTCAACACAAAATTCCGTGAGCGCTCACAGCTTTTGAGGACAAGTAAGAAACAAGGAGGAAAACAATGCAAAAATTCAAACGCATATCGGCGTTTTTACTTTGCGCGGTAATGCTTCTCTCGTCATTCGCGACGCTTGGTGTGTCCGCTGACGAGTACGACTTCCCCGCAGGTGCTACGAACGTAAATGTAACGCTCGACGGCAAGAAAGTGCTCGAGGGCGAGGCTGTGATAATCAATTCGGTTACATACGTGCCGCTTCGGCGCTTTGCCGAGCTTATGGGCGCGGATAAAATAAGCTGGAACGCAAAAACGAATACAGCAACCGTAAACAAGGGCACACTTGAGGTGCACGTGGGAAGCGGCGCGCTTTACGTAGGTGCTAACGGCAGATACTTTTTTACCGTTGAGAAAATTCTCAACATAAGCGGCAGACTTTTTGTTCCCGTAAGACCGATTGCCAAGGCATTTTCCGCAAACGTCGATTGGGATAATTCGACTCGCACGGTCGTTATTACCTCGACAGGTAAAACACTCGCGAGCGGCGACGCCTTTTATAATTCAACAGACCTTTACTGGCTCTCAAGAATCATTCAGGCAGAGGCAGGCGGCGAGAGCATTACGGGCATGATAGCAGTCGGAAACGTGGTTCTTAACCGCAAGGCAAGCAAGCAGTATCCTAATACGGTATACGGCGTTATCTTCGACAGAAACGGCGGAACGCAGTTCTCACCCGTTTCAATGGGTACGATTTACAACAGCCCAAGCGAGCGAAGCATTATCGCGGCAAAAATCTGTCTTGAGGGCTATTCAATAGACAACAACATTCTGTTCTTTATGAATCCCCGAATAGCAACGAACAACTGGATATCCAAGAACCGTCCGTTCGCCTTTACCATAGGCAGACACGATTTTTATTATTAAAATAATAAAATAAAAAAGCTCCCTATTAGGGGAGCTCCGCCATAGGCGGCAAGTCTCCCCCATTAAGAGGGAGACTTTTCATTTTTCTTTTACTTATCTTTTCTTACAAACCCGTATGTTTATTGGTATGCTCCATGCAACGAGGCTTTATTCTTTGCAATATCTCAGGCCGAAACAGAGACAGTGAGAACCATAATCATGTCTGTTGATACACTCACCATTACGTTATTACCCAATGTTTTAGTATACATTTTATTCGTCGTACCATCCGAGGCGGAAGGATATTCAGTATATCCGCAAGAGCTCAATAAAGCCTCATATTTTTCTATATATTCAGACGTGCTATTGATATCGGTCACTCCGGGAACAAGATATATATAGCCCTTACCGGTCTCCGTGTCGGAAACCAAGTAAGGCTCCTTATAGGTATCAAATACACATCCAAAATCGGGTGCATCGGTATCCAAATATAGCTTTATGTTCTTTTGAGAGCATACACTACATATATCCCCCTCCCAAGTATGACCTAACGCGCTTCCGGTTGTTGCGCCGCACGCAGAGCACGTTTGCGGAGCCGTGCAGGTTGCAGCAGTCCAGCTGTGTTCATGAGTTCTCAAAGTCCACGAGCTTGTTGCACGTAGGAAGAATCAAAACACCTGTAAAACGACTCACTTGTAGTTGTTTTACAGGTGTTTGATTTATAAATCAGACGAATTTATCTAATCAATCCTCTTTTTTCCACGCTTAAGCGCAAATATAGCTGCACAAGCACCGACGAGCGAAACGCTCGCCATAGCAACACTTGAAGTACATCCTGCCAAGTTTATGGCAATACCGCGCCTTCTCTGATTCTCTTCTACTGTCTCAGAAGAAACGGACTCTGTGCGGGGAATATTCTCTGTTATCGTATCACCGCATTGTGTACACGTTTTTGTTTTGATGCCATCTTCAGTATAGGTAGGCTCTTTCGTTACAGCCCACTCTCCATAGCTGTGTCCGAGAGCAGAAATGAACTCTGTTTTCGCGTCTCCATCGCAGACAGAGCATTTCGTTTTCTTGGTACCGGTCTCAGTACAGGTAGGAGCTTTGGTTTCAATACGCTCACCGGCAGTATGTCCAAGCGCAGGAATGAACTCTATTTCCGCATTGCCACCGCAGGTAGAGCACTTCTTTGCTCTAACACCCGTCTTGGTACAGGTAGGCGCCGCAACTTCGATCCATTCTCCGAGAGTGTGTCCGAGAGCGTCAGTTTTGTTTCTACGCTCCTCTGCCTCACATTCGCAACGCCAGCTCTCGTATCCGACCTCTGTGCAAGTAGGCTCTACGGTGTCGGCAAAAACGAACTCGTGAACATGAGGGTTGCTAAATTCAAGTCCTTTATATACCTTCAAATCGTAGATATCTATATCCACTTCGTGGAAGGTGTATATTGACAAGCACAGATTTTCGCTGGCATATTCGGTAAATGTAGCTTCATCTACTTTTACCCATGTGGTATTAAACTGATTTACATACAAAACAATGGTATAACCGATTATCTCAACAGCATATTCCTGATTATCTCTGCCACCGTAATAGTTAACATATTCGTGACCGTTCAATCTCAGCGTATTATTTTGCAAGCATCCCTGCGTTGATCTGACGTAAACACCTTTTTGTCCGTCAATAAATAATCCCAGTCCCTCAGTTGTGCTGTTCGTAGTCAAGGTAAATCTGACCGTATAATTATATTCCTCTCCAAGAGGGAGACCGGACACCTTGTCACCCCAATAGTTAAATCCGGCATAGATATTAGAGGTCACGTTTGCTCTGGTAGAATCTATAGGATCGGGAGTTACGATAATTGTCTGTGCGGCATCGTATCTTCCGGCAAGCGACGCTCCCTTATCCTTGCTGGGCTTCCAATAGCTATCTCCGGAGAAGTTTGCCTTGTAGAGGAGCTCACCATCCGTTGCCTCGTCATAAGGCTTATACGTAGTCTGGGCGGAATTATCAGATGTACTTGCTCCTACTGAAACAACAAGAGATAAGGTCATAATTGTTATCAATACCAAACACAAAAATTTCTTCATAGCTATCTCCTCTAATTCTATCAGCCAATAGTGTCAATTCTTCTTTGCTGTAGTTGTCCGAAAAACTTACCCCTAACAATATATACAGTGTATCACAATTTCGTTCATTTGTCAATAATTACCCCACATCTAAATTTTACACAAACTTCCAATTAAAATTTTGTGGCATTTTACAGTTTTCTGATTGCGTTATATGGTTATAATATAAAAACCCGCAAAGCGGGTTTTTATTTAAAAGTCAACAAACGAAAACTTTCCGCTTTCAAAAAGCACGCATCCGCGTGGAGTATTCTCTTTCGGTATCGAGGGAGAGCCGGGGTTTACGTAAAGGTTTTTGTTGCCGAACTCAACCATCGCCCTTACGTGCGTATGTCCGTGAACGAGCACCTCGCCCGTCTTCAAGGGCGGGAGATCATCAAGGTTAAATTTATGTCCGTGCGTAACGAACATTCTGACGCCGTCCGCCTCAATCAGCGCGTAATCGGCAAGAATGGGAAACTCCAGAACCATCTGGTCGACCTCTGTATCACAGTTCCCTCTTACACAAAGCAGCTCGTCCTTTACCGAATTCAAAAGCGCAATAACCTCCTTGGGCGCGTAGTCCTTTGGCAGATCATTGCGAGGACCGTGATAAAGCAGATCGCCGAGCAGCACGAGTCTGTCCGCGCCGCTTCTTCTGTATTCGTCTACGACCGCGCGTGCCGCAGCAATATCTCCGTGTATGTCCGATGCTATGAGTAGCTTCATTATCTTATACTTCCGTTTCCTACGATTTTATACTTTTCCGTCGTGAGTGCCGAGAGTCCCATAGGGCCTCTTACGTGAAGCTTCTGCGTTGAAATGCCAATCTCCGCACCAAAGCCGAACTCACCGCCGTCAGTAAAACGCGTTGATGCATTCACGTAAACCGCCGCCGAATTGACCTCTGCGAGGAATTTATCGGCGTTCTCCTTTGAGGACGTGATTATAGCCTCACTGTGTCCCGTGCTGTACTTGTTTACGTGAGCGATAGCGGAGGTGACTCCGTCAACTACGCGAACAGTAAGAATATAGTCGTTATATTCCGTGTAATAGTCCTCCTCGGTAGCCTCTATGGCTTCGGGGATAAGCACACATGTTTTAGGACAGCCGCGTATCTCTACGTTGTAGTCCTTAAGCGCCTTTGCAAGTGCGGGCAGTACGCTTGCCGCAATGCTCGAATGAACGAGAACGGTCTCCACCGCGTTGCACACCGACGGACGGGAGCATTTTGCGTTGACGGCAATCTTGACTGCCATATCCATGTCAGCCGACTCGTCAATATAAAGGTGGCAGTTGCCCGCGCCCGTCTCGATAACGGGCACCTTGGCGTTTTCAACAACGCTCTTTATAAGCCCCTTGCCGCCGCGCGGAATAAGCACGTCGACCTTGCCTCTCATAGACATAAGCGCATTCGCGCTTTCTCTGTCCGTGCTCGTTACAAGCTCAACGGAATGGGGATCTATCTCGCAGTCGTCAAGCGCGCTCTTGAGCACCTTGACTATCGCCTTGTTGGTGTTTATCGCTTCCTTACCACCTCGCAACACGACCGCGTTACCGGTTTTAAGGCAAAGCGCCGCAGAGTCAACGGTGACATTGGGACGCGCCTCGTAAATTATAGCAACGACTCCGAGCGGCACGCGCACGCGACTGATCCGGAGGCCCGTCGGTCTTGTCCACGTCTCTGCCTTGCCGATAGGGTCGTCAAGCGCTGCAATATCTCTTACGGAGTCGCAGATAGCGTCTATTCTTGCCGCGGTAAGCTTAAGTCTGTCGAGCATTGTAGGCGGCACGCCGTTATCCGCAGCCGACAAGAGATCGGCTTCGTTTGCCTTTATTATTTCCTCGCTACTCCTTGCAAGCTCGTCTGCAATATGCAAAAGAACCTTGTTTTTTGTATCCGTACTGCAAAGCGCCAGCCTTTGCGCGGCAACACCCGCGTTTTCGCACAGCGCTCTCACTTCCTCGTAAATTTCCATATACCTCTCCGTTTTACGTTTTTACTCTCTTACAAGCGTTTTTTGTATTTCAAGAATATACATTCTGTGATAGTCGCGCGACTTGTAGTTGTCAAGCAGCGCCTTATCAAGGAAGCAGCTTTCCTTAAGGTCGTCAACGTAAAGCTTTTTGCACACGAGCAGGAGCGATGCGTCAGAAATCACGGGCACTCCATCGACTTCACCGAGAGTAAATCCGCAAGCCGCCATTTTGTCAATATCTCTGCCGCTCTGCTTTCCGCAGATCGCCATAGCGTCGCGGCGCTCACTTCCGAAAAACGCGAGCGAGAAGCGCTCACTCTGCTCGGCAAGACCGAATGAATATCTCTGCGGACGTATAAAGCACACCGCAACGGGCTTGTTCCAAAGCACGCCCATACAGCCCCAGCTTGCCGTCATGGCGTTTGCACCCTCTCCGTCGGGAGTGGTAATAAGCATATAATCCTTGCCTATAAGCTTTAGCGCATTTTCCGTCTCATAAGGGGAAATTTCGCGAAATCCCGTAAGCTTTTCCATATAAAACCTCCGTATATCCGTTGTCGTTTATATAAATTCTATTTATATAATATCAAAAAAATGTCCGTCCGTCAATAATACTCCCCTTTATTTCCCAAATGTTACAAGATGTGTAATGATTGTTTAAAAAAATTCAAAAAAAGAGGGGGGGTATTCTGCTATAATCTTCTACATAATTATTTTGCAACTGCAAAGAGGTAAGATCATGCAAAAGAATATCAAATTCGTAAGAAAGCTTCCCATTCCCATGGACCTTAAGGCTCAGTTTCCTCTCAAAAAGGAATTTGCCGAAAAGAAGATCGTCCGCGACAAGGAGATCGAAGACGTGTTTACGGGAGAGTCCGACAAGCTCTTGCTCATAATAGGCCCCTGCTCGGCAGACAGAGAGGATGCTGTGCTTGACTATATAAGCCGACTTGCAAGGGTTCAGGAAAAGGTTGAAGATAAAATACTGATCATTCCGAGAATATACACCAACAAGCCCCGCACGACGGGAGACGGCTACAAGGGCATGCTTCACCAGCCCAACCCAGACAAGACCGAGGACCTGCTTGAGGGTATCATATCCATTCGCCGTCTTCACACAAGAGCTATCGAGGAAACGGGAATGTTCTGCGCGGACGAGATGCTTTATCCCGAAAATTACAGATATCTTTCCGATCTGCTCGCCTACGTCGCAGTAGGCGCTCGTTCAAGCGAGAACCAGCAGCACAGACTCGTCGCGAGCGGTATTGATATTCCCGTAGGCATGAAAAACCCCACGGGCGGCGATATATCCGTTATGCTCAACTCCATCACCGCCGCTCAGCACCCCCATACCTTCCTCTATCGCGGCTGGGAGTGCGTTTCCTCAGGCAATCCCCTTACGCACGCAATTCTGCGCGGCTACGTAAATTCGCACGGTGAATCTATGCCAAATTACCATTACGAGGACCTTATCGGGCTTTACAATGAATACTCCAAGAGAAATCTCCAAAACGCCGCTGTTATCGTGGACGCAAACCACGCAAACTCGGGCAAGAAGTATCTCGAACAGGGGCGCATTTGCAAGGAGGTACTTCACTCCTGCCGCCACTCGGGAGACGTAAAGTCCATAGTCAAGGGTTTTATGATCGAAAGCTATATCGAGGACGGAACGCAGAAGATCGGCGAGGGCACGTACGGAAAGTCTATTACCGACCCCTGCCTCGGCTGGGAAAAGACCGAGCGCCTTATTCTTGACTTGGCTGACCTTGTCTGAGACATGGTTCTCTCTTACTTTTCTTTTACGAAAAAGAAAAGGTAGGCAAAAGAAAACGATACCTTGGTTTGTTCTATACTTTAAATAAACTTTTAAATAAAAAA
Source organism: Oscillospiraceae bacterium (assembly GCA_015063335.1). The sequence continues at coordinate 8,090 of SVUH01000015.1, forward strand.
CGAAAGACGGCGGTACGTAGGGTCCGCCGTCTTTCTACATTAGAAAACGCCAAATAAAATTTTACAAATAAACTTTCCGTCTTTTGCTATGCTCACAAAAACTTTTTATTTTTAAAGTTTTTTGGCTCCACCTTTTTTCCAAAAAAGGTGGAAAAATCGCATCTTCGCGTCCCCGCATCTCCTCAAAACAAATTCAAAATAAACGTCGGAGGATTTGTGAAAAGCTCGATGACGAAGACAATGACGCAGGCGGACACGGCGGTGAAGAACAAGCCTTTTCCGAAGTATGCGAGGAGCATAGCCGCCACGAGCGCGACTGCCGCCGCTATCGGCGACTGAGTTGCGGAGAGAATTGCGGGAAAGGTCATAACCGCGAGAGTTACGTACGGAACATAATACAAAAACGACTTGACCGTTTTGTTTTTGATCTCCTTGCGTATAAGCGTTAGGGGCAAAACTCTTATAAGGTACGTCACGCCCGCCATGCATGCAATATAAATAAATACGTTATGCTCCATGCTCGTCCTCCTTTACGGGAACGACGATCGCCGCGATCAACGAGATAACGACCGTAAGCAGGATAATGCGGATTCCCTCGGAAATGTCCTTGACGTAGGGTATATATTCAAGAGCCAAGCTCGACACAAAGCTTATTCCCACAAGCGCCATTACCTTTTTGTTCCTCTTTGACTCGGGCACGAAAACGGAAATAAACATGCCGTAGAGTCCAACGGCAAGGGCGCTTAGCAGTCTTGCAGGAAGAACATCGCCAAGCATCGCGCCGACAAACGTACCGCTCGTCCAGCCCGACGTTGCCACAACAAAGGCTCCGAGGGGAAAATAGGGAGAAAGCTTGCCATCAACTGCGATCGATACGCCGAATATCTCGTCGGTGACGGTAAAGCCGAGCAAAAGACGCTCCCACCACCGAGTCCTGCTGTCAAGCTTTTGCGACAAAGACGCGGACATAAGCAAATATCTTGCGTTTGCAACCGCCTCCATAAGCGCGACCTCAACGTATGACGCACCCACGGCTATAAGCGCAAAGCCCACGTATTCACCCGCAGACGCGTTTATGAGAAAGCTCGTAAGCGCTGCCTGCCACGACGCAATTCCCGCGCCCTTAGCCGAAATGCCAAGAGCGATCGCCACGGCGAAGTATCCAAGGCATATCGGTATTCCCGCTCTCATTCCGAGCAAAAACCATTGCCGTCTGTTCATGCCACCGTCTCCTTTCTTGATTCTAAATAATCTCAATTAAAACATCAAGCAGTATATCACAATTAAGACGTTTTGTAAAGGGATTGCGGCAAGAATTGATAAAAAGTTGCCAAAAAAGCTTTAAATTTCACTTTTTTTCGAAAAAATTTTGAAATTTATTGACTTGCACTCCAAAAAAGTATATAATTTAACTGTAAAGAACACATGAAAGGAGATTTATCATGGAAGTAATTCAAAAGATTCTTGACGTTTTCGAGGGGCTTCCCAAGATAGTAAAAATTCTCGCTCTTATTATTTTGGCAGAGCTCGTTGTTCCTGGGTACAGAGTTCTTCGTTACATACTTAACAAGAACACTACGACGCTTGTCGTAGGTGTGGTATGCATCATTCCGATAGTTGCCTTTATCGTCGGAGTTATCGATGCTCTCTCGGAATACAACAACGACAAGGTTACCTTTTACGTTGACTAAAAGAAGAAAAAGCTCAACTGCGTTATCAGCAGTTGGGCTTTTTTCTTTTATACTTATATAATTACAGCAGTCTGCGGCGAAGCTCGTCGGCACTCTCTGCCGAGAGAAGTGCGGGGGGAACGTCAAGGACCGTCTTGCAGCCCCTCTCACCGCGAGCGTTAAGCCTTACAGCCGCTCTTGCATACGCAACGAGCACCGATGCCGTAAACTCGGGGTTTGAATCAAGCTTTAAGCTATACTCAATAACGTGCGAGTGCTCTCTCTCGATTCCCGTTCTGCCCGTCCTTATAACGAAGCCGCCGTGCGGTATGCCGCCGTGATCGCGGTCAAGCTCTTCCTTTGTGATAAAATGAACTATCGTATCGTAGTCCGCAAAATAGTTGGGCATCGTCTTTATCTCGTTTTCAATTCTCGAAAGATCAGCGCCCTCATTCGCAACGACAAAGCACTCTCTTATATGCTTCTGTCTTGCACTAAGCTCAGGGCATGCGCCGCTTCTCACCGCTTCAAGCGCCTCGTCAACGGGAATGGTGTACTGCTTTGCGTCAAGCACTCCGTCGATGCGTCTTATTGCGTCCGAATGTCCTTGGCTTACTCCCTTTCCCCAGAAAGTATAGTCCTTTCCGTCGGGAAGCACCGCTCCCGCGTAAAGTCTGTTAAGAGAGAACATACCGGGGTCCCAGCCAACCGAAATTACGGCAACCTTTCCCGACTCAGCCGCCGCCTTGTCAACGGCAGAAAAGTGCTCGGGAATTTTCGCGTGGGTGTCAAAGCTGTCGACCACGTTAAAAAGTCTTGCCATGTTGGGAGTCTGCACAGGCAGGTCGGTAGCGCTTCCGCCGCACATTATCATAACGTCTATGTCGTTTACGTGCTCCGCGGCAGAGTCCGCGCAATATACGGGCACGCCCTCGGTCTTTATTTTAACGGTTTCGGGCGCACGGCGGGTAAAAACTGCGGCAAGCGTAAGGTCGTCGTTCTGTCTTATAGCCGCCTCAATACCGCGTCCGAGATTTCCGTAACCGAAAATTCCTATCCTGATACTCATATTTATACCTCCGCAGAGTGAAAATTCGGTATAATTATAGCACAGTTTTTTCCCTTTTTCAATAGATTTTTTAACTTTTTTAAAGTGCGGTCACATCGTCAAGTCCCGTCATTACCGCAAATATTCCCTCTGCGTTGTATATAGCCTCGGCAGACTCCTCAAGAGGCACGTCAAGCGAGACTCCCATTATGTGTAATACACGCAGCGACGCAAACGGATAGGAGGAAAGCGGACGGTCAAGCGCGTTGTCGCTGTTGGCGCTGACAAGTATCTCGTTTCCGTTAAATCCCGTAATCAATAGCGTGTGATAAAAATCGCCCTCGGCGTTTGCAAGCTGTACCACGTCGCCAAGCTCCACCTGCTGGCGGTTTCTCGCCTCTATCGCAAAGGGCCCCTCGGACTCTCTGCCCGCAAAATCTCCGCTACCCGTCAGAAAATCGTAAAGCTGCTCAACTCCCGACCACGCAGGCGCTCTGTCGTCAACGGAGCGGTAGTACCACCCGAATGTGGGGGTAAAATCCATAATACCGCTCCCCGCGAAAAGAGATTGTGACACAAAGTTGGTGCAGTTTCCGCCTCCCCCCGTAAAGTCAACGAAAAGCGGATTTCTCGAAAGCGCCCACTTCTTTGCGTATTCTACCGCGTACTGCCTGTTGTAGGGTATCCGTATGATCATATCTGCCTCCTAAAAAGTATTTCTTTTTAAGTATATGCGCAGAAATCCCTCTTGAACAATATTATATTTTATGATATAATAAAATATAACCATATAATAAAAGCGAGGAAAGCCATGAAATTTCTTCACACAGCAGACCTGCATCTTGACAGTGCCTTTTGCAGCTCGTCGGGAACAGATGCGTCTGCCCGCAGACAAAACCAGCGGCAAACACTAAAAAGAATATTTGAGCTCGCAAAAAGCGAGAGCTGCGACATGGTGCTCATATCGGGTGATCTTTTCGACAGCGGATTCGTTTTCCCCGAAACAAAGGAGCTTTGCATAAAGCTCTTCCGGGATTTTGGCGCGCCCGTAATAATCGCTCCGGGAAATCACGATCCGTTCTCGGCAAGCTCCTTCTACAAAACGGCAACGCTCCCCGAAAACGTGCACGTTTTCTCGTCGCAGACGCTCGAGCAGATAGACTACCCACAGCTCATGACCACCGTGGCGGGATATGCCTTTACGTCGGCAAGTCTCCCCGAGTCTCCGCTTGCCTCGGCAGGCCCTGCTCCGCATGAGGAAATATACCTTCTCTGCGCTCACGCTGACCTTGACACGCCCACCTCGCGCTATGCGCCTCTCACGAGTTCTGATGTAAACAGATTCGGCTTTGACTACGCGGCGCTCGGTCACGTACATAACCCCGGGAGTACCCCCGAGCACATACGCTACTGCGGCTTCCCCGAGGGAAGAAGCTTTGACGAGCTCGGTGACGGATACGTGCTCACCGTAGAGATCTCTCCCGACGCGTCGCCCGTTGTAACCTCTCATAAAATTTCAAACGAGAGATATCTTTGGGAAGAGCTTTCGCTCGATGGCATCTCGTCCGAGTCGGAGGCGTGCCGCGTGATAGATACCGCCATCGAGGCGGTAAGCGGCGAGCCTACGCACCTGCGCCTTGACCTGGTGGGAACACTTCCCTCCGACGTGCTCCCCGACCTTGCGGCGATAGGACACGCATGTGCCGACAAGGTGCGCTCTCTTGATATTCGTGACAACACGCTGTGCTTGCCCGAAAAGGGGCATCTTGAAAAGGACACCACGCTTCGCGGAGAGTTTTATCGCTCGCTGCTCCCACGTCTTATGAGCGAGGATACAGATGAGCGCAGACTTGCTCTGCGCGCCTTAAAGATAGGACTTGCCGCCATTGACGGCAAGGATTTCACCAACGGAGGCATCAAATGAAAATACTTGAGCTTAACATAGTAGAATTCGGTTGCCTGCGCGATAAAAAAATGACGCTTGGCGACACGCTTAATATAATAAGCGGAGATAACGAATCAGGAAAGAGCACCGTCATGCTCTTTATCCGCTTTATGCTCTATGGGCTTCCCGCCCGCCGCTCTGCGCGCTCGTCCGACAGAGATCGCGCCCTTAGCTGGGAAAGCAAGCGTGCCGCAGGCACTATGCTCGTCGAATCGGGCGGTAAGCGGTATCTTATCGAGCGACGCGCCGTATCGTCCGGCGCAAAGCTTAACGAATCGTTAAAGCTTACTGACCTTGCTACGGGTGAGCAAATAAATGCCGCACCCGGAGAGTACATTCTCGGCGTTCCGTCCGAGGTATTTGATAACAGCTGCTTTATAGAACAGATGAAGGCGGGGGTTATAAACCGCGCTGAGACCGCAAGCGCCATAGAAAACATGCTTGCCTCCGCGGACGAAAGCATCGACGTGTCTGACATTCTTGACCGCCTTGACAAGGTTCGCAAGGAATACAAGCACAACCGCGGCGACGGCGGAAAAATATACGAGACAGAGCAAAAAATAACGACACTGCGAATCAAGGAACGCACCTTGACCGAAAAATACACCTCATATGCCGAGCAGTCCGCGGAGCTTACACGAAAGAGTGCTACCCTTGAACAAATAAACACCTCGCGCGAAAAATCCAAGGAGAAAGCCGAGCAGATAGCAAAGGGGCAGATCCTCATTCGTTTTGCGGCGCTTGACGAGAAAAAAACGGAGCTTGAAAACAAGCAAGCCGAGCTTGATTCCCTCTCCGCGTCCGTCACAAAGGACGGCTTTACTCCCGACACGTCTTATGCTGCCGCTTTGCGTAGCGGAGCGCGCGACTTAAAGGAATCAATGTACAAGTACGCAACTCTCTCAAGCAACTACCGCAAGGCGAGTGAGGAAAGTGTGCTTGATACACGTCTTTGCGAGCTTGGCGAGCGCATTGAGGTCACAGGCGGAAAGGCAAGCTACCTTTCGGGAGCGCTGAAAAAGAGCGCAAGTGCAAAGGCGTTTAACACCGTCGGCGGTGTTCTGATCAGTCTGTCAGTCCCTTGCGCGCTTGCTATAATTGCTTTGCGTACAATGCCGATAATACCTATCGTGATTACAGCTCTTACGGCTGTGCTTATAGCCGCAGGAATTGCTCTTTTTGCATCAGCCGCAAAGGCGAATAAGGCTGTAAGGAGTCTGCTTTCAGAGCTTGGCGTCTCCCTCTCCGAGGCGGACGGATATGCGGACAAGTGTCTGTCTGAGCTATCTAAGAAGCGCGAGCACGAGCAGTCGTTGATTGCGGCAAAGGCGCTATGCCAAAGCGCAGACGAGGACGTACTGCGCTACCGAGCAAGACTCTCGCAGCTTCTTCTGAAAACGGCATCTGCTGTGTCCGACGACAACGACGAAATGATCAACGAGGCTATGGCAGAAGCAAGAAACACAGAAGCGTTTTGCCAAAAGTACAACGAGCTTTCGGGCGAGATACTCGCCCTGCGGGCAGTAATAAAGAACGAGAGCAACACTCTTGCCGCTTACGACAGAGACACGCTTCGTCAGTCGGTAGACCTCGACCTCTCTACGATCACTCCAGCTCTTATAGCGTCAGTAAAAAAGGCATACGACTTTGACGAGCAGAGATATTCAATTCTCGCAGGTCAGGTCAGCCACCTGCGCGAAAACGTTGCGGCTCTGCGCGGCGGGCTTTCACAGACGCCTACGGAGATCGCGGACGAGATACGCGCCCTTGAGGAAAAGCTGGAAAGAGACAGCGCCTATTATTCCGCACTCGCGCTTGCAAAGACTCACATTGAAGCGGCAAGCATATCTATGAGCGGAAACGTAACTCCCGAGATAAGCCGTCAGGCAGGCGAGCTGTTGAGCACGCTCTCGGGCGGCAAGCACGCATTCATGCAGACTACGAAAAACCTCGACCTCTCAATTGAGCAGGGCGGCTTTACCGCAAACATAGATCAGTTCAGCGGCGGCACGCAGGACGCGGCGTATATCTGTTTAAGGATCGCGCTCATGCTACGTCTTTTCGGCGCTGAAATTCCGCCGCTTCTTCTCGACGAGTCGCTCTGCCAGATGGACGACACGCGCGCAAAGAATATGCTCACGGCGCTCTCAAAAATAGCTTCAACGACCACGCAGTGCATAATATTTACCTGCCACTCGCGCGAGAAGCGCGCCTGCGACGAGCTTGGAATTGACGTTACTCACATCGAAATGTAAGCTTTCGTAAAAAGCGGAAAGGATCTTTATGGAACCAAAGGACTACACCGTAGTGCGCATTGAGGGAGAATATGCGATCTTGAAGGATATCGTCTCCTCAGAGGAGCTGTTTATCGCAATGGCTCTGCTTCCCCTCGGTATAGACGTCGGAACGCGGCTGCACTACGAAATGCTTGAATACACCGTGGTTTAACACACATTATAGTAAATATCCGTATTGTAAAAATTTAATTATTGACAAAGGGAAGAATAAGTCTTATAATATATATATAATAATAGTATTCATAAGGAGGTAAATTATGCTGGTAACCAAAGACTCCATAATCGGTGACGTACTTGATCACAACTCCGGCACGGCACAGTTCTTCTTCGCAATCGGTATGCATTGCCTTGGCTGTCCTTCCGCGCGCGGCGAGTCTATAGCTGACGCATGCGCAGTTCACGGAACTGACGCTGACAAGCTCATAGCAGAGATCAATGCATTTCTTGCATCGGAAAAGTAAGAAAATAAATGCAGCGGGGATCTCGTTTCGCGACTTCCCCGCTGTTATTTTTCGGAGAACTAATTATGACAGAAACTACACTTCTCTCCCCCCGTCTTACCCACGCCGCCGCCCTTATACGTGAGGGCGCGTTTTTGGCGGACGTCGGAACTGACCACGCCTATCTACCGATCGCGCTTTGCCTTGACGGGCGCATACGCGGAGCGGTGGCGTCCGATATCAATAAGGGGCCTATTGAAAGAGCAGAAGAAAATATAAAAAAATACTCACTTAAAAATAAAATTTCTCTTTGCCACTGCGACGGACTTTCGGAAATTGAGCGCTTCTCCCCTACCGACATTTCAATCCTCGGCATGGGCGGCGAGCTGATAGTAAAAATACTTTCTGCCGCGCCATGGACCAAGAGCGGCGGAATACGTCTGTGCTTACAGCCCATGACTCATGCGGAAATTCTGCGCGCTTATCTTGCGGCAGAGGGATATACCGTTGTTGACGAATCAATTGCCGTTGAGGACGACAAAATCTATCAACTGATCGCGGCTGAATATACGGGCAAGCGCGACGTTTACACCGACGCAGAGCTTTTGCTCGGAAAAATAAATATCCGCCGCAAAGTCCCCGAGCTCACCCGCCTTGCAAAGCATCACATCGCCGTTCTGTCGCGCCGCATCGACGGCAAAACGAGCGCAGGCGCATCTGCCGAGGACGAGCAAAGACTTATAGACGAAATCAAAAAGGTACTTTGAAAATTTAAGGAGCTACTTATGACAGTAAAAGAGCTTTATAAAATTCTTAACGAGAAAATTCCCTCCTCTCTTTCCTGCGAATGGGACAACGACGGACTTATGTGCTGTCCCGACGGTGAGAGATCTGTTTGCCGCGCGCTCGTAGCGCTCGACGTAACCGACGCGGTCGTCGATGCGGCAATAGAGGGACAATACGACGTTATCGTTTCTCACCACCCCTTTATATTCAAGGGACTTAAATCAATAAACGACGAAAATTACATCGCCGAAAAAGCGGTAAAGCTGATAAAGCACGGTATCTCCGTTTTCTCATTCCACACGCGCCTTGACGCGCTCGACGGCGGAGTCAACGACTGCCTTTGCGCGCTTCTCTCACTCGGGAACGTAAGCGCCTTCGGCGAATGTGGCATAGGTCGCGTGGGAGATTTGCCCTCCCCCACGACGGCAGAGGAATTGGCGCTCTCGGTAAAAGAGGTGCTCGGCGCCGACGGAGTGCTGCTTTCCGACTGTGGCAAGATATGTCGCCGCGTAGCGGTTCTTGGTGGAGAGGGTAGCGACGACGTGGGCGCAGCAATTGCCGCGGGAGCGGATACGTATATCAGCGGCAGACTCGGCTACCACACCATGACAGACGCGCCCGACATGGGTATAAATCTCATTGAAGCGGGACATTTTTATACGGAAAATCCCGTTTGCACCGCTCTCGTTGAAATGATACGCGAGGCAGATCCCAAAATAGATTGCGACATTTACCACAGCAACAAAATAAAGCTTATATAATCGGAGGAAAACACCATGACTTACGTTGTTTCGGATATACACGGCTGCTTTGACAAGTTCAAAAGGCTTCTTAAGGAAATACAGTTTTGCGACGATGACGTTATGTACGTTCTCGGAGACGTCGTTGATCACGGCGACGAGCCTATCGAGCTTCTTTGCGACCTTAGCATGAGATATAACGTCATTCCGATACTCGGTGACAGAGATTACAAGGCGTACAGACTTCTCACCGAGCTTAATAAGATGCTCAGCGGTGAGGCTCCCGACCCCGATGCGCTCTCCGAAATGGCGGAGTGGATGCAGGACGGCGGTCAGAAAACGATAGAGGGCTTCCGCGCGCTCGACGAGGAAATGAGAGAGGGCGTGCTCGACTACTTGGCAGAAATGTCGCTTTACGAGGAAGCAGACGTCAAGGGCAAAAAATTCATTCTTGTTCACGCGGGCATTGCCGACTTCGATCCCGAAACACCTCTTGAGGACTACATGCCCGAGGACTTTATTTCCGAGCCGATAGATCCCGACAAACAATATTTTGACGACGCGACGATAGTTGCGGGACACGTACCCACGTACACCGTTGAGGGTGCAGAGAACGGCAAGATCTACCGTGGAGAATACGGAATACTCATCGACTGCGGCGCGGCTTTCGGAGAGAGCCTTGGCGCGCTTCGTCTTGACGACGGAAAGAAATTTTATATTTCATGAAAAAAGGCGATATTTTAGAGCTTGACGTAACGGATATAAACAACCTCGGCTGTGGCATCGGACGCGCAGACGGCAAGGTCGTGTTCGTCAAGGGCGCGGTCACGGGCGACCGTGTGCGCACAATCATAATCAAAGACAACAAAAGCTACGCTGTGGGACGGCTTGACGCGGTTATTTCCCCGTCCGCGCACCGCGAGAGCGTGGAGTTTTGCACAGCTCCCCTCTCTTGCGGCGGATGCGTATATAGGCACGTAAGCTACGAGCACGAGCTGACTGTAAAGAAAAACCACGTGCGCGCGGCATTCGACAAGGCAGGACTTTCCGACGTGACGGTGCTTGACGTAGTAGGCACTATGCAAACGAACGGCTACCGCAATAAGGCGCAGTATCCCGTGATAAAAACCAAGAACGGCATGCGCTCGGGATTTTACGCATCAAAGACGCACACCGTTATTCCCGTAGATAACTGCTCAATACAAAATCCGATCTTTGCGGATATTACGAGTGTGGTATGCGAGCTTTGCGATAAGCTTGGGATCTCTGCTTATGATGAGCTAAGTGGCAAGGGCTTGCTTCGCCACATCTATCTTCGCGTAGCAGAGGCAACCAACGAGGTCATGCTCTGCATGGTGGTAAACGGCTCCTCTCTTCCCTGCGAAAAGCAATTTGCGGACGAAATAGTCCGCCGTTTTCCCAACGTAGTAAGCGTAATGCTTAACGAGAATACAGAAAACACCAACGTCGTGCTCGGCAAAAAATACAGAACGCTTTACGGCAAAGCTTATATAGAGGACGTTCTTTGCGGTCTGCGCTTTCTCATATCACCCGACTCCTTTTATCAGGTCAACAGACGTGGCGCAGAGCTTTTGTATTCCCTTGCAAGAGATGCCGCCGCGCTTACAGGAAATGAGCTTTTAGCCGACCTTTACTGCGGTACGGGCACAATTGGTCTATCCATGGCAGCAGACGTTCGCGAGCTCATCGGAATTGAGATAGTAGAGGGTGCAGTAAAGTGTGCCAAGCAAAACGCGGAGTACAACGGCATTACCAACGCAAATTTTTTCTGCGGTGACGCGTCAAGCCCGCAAACTGTACTTAACGCGACAGGCGGCAAATGCCCCGACGTAGTCGTAATAGATCCCCCGAGAAAAGGCAGCACCAAGGAGCTTGTTGACTGTCTTGCAGAGCTTCGCGTTCCAAGGATCGTGTACGTTTCCTGCGACGCTACGACGCTCGCGCGCGACTGCGCATGGTTTCGCGAGGCAGGCTATGAAATCGGCGCGGTTCAGCCCGTCGATATGTTCCCGAGAACGGGGCACGTTGAAAGTGTCGTGTGTCTGACAAAGTCAGACAACGCGACGTGATATGCGCCTTTCGGCACGTGATATAGAACGCTTCGCGTTCGTTATATGCCTCCTTCGGATGCGTGATATGTCGCTTACGCGACGTCGCGTTTGTCTTTTCTTCCATCACGCCGAGCAGCGCGAGGCTATATCACGCTTGGCACAGCCAAGCATATCTCGAAAGCCCTTGGCTTTCCATATCACGCGCGACACCGATGCGCTATATCACGACGGCTTTGCCGTCTATATCTCTCCGTCTTGGCGGACAAGAAAGGATATCCCATGTCAAAAACTTCACATGAACTTGCGATTAAGTTCGCTGTTGAAACCGCAAATATGTGTTCAAGAATAAAAGGACACACGGAATACACAAAACAACTCATTCGCAGCGCATCGTCCATAAGTGCAAATATTGCTGAAGCAAAATATGCGGAGAGCAATGCGGATTTTGTGCACAAGCTCGAAATCGCTCAAAAAGAAGCAAACGAATCCGAAACTTGGCTAAACGTTTTGTATAAAAGCGGAATTATTGACGAAAGTACATTTAAAGCTATGCGCAACAAGTGCGGAAAAATCAGAAGAATGTTAATTGCTTCCATAACAACGGTAAAAAACAAATCAGCAAACACGCAAAAATAATTTAGAAAAAGTTTTAATTTTTTACGCCTCACAAATCAATCAAAGGAGCTCACCATGCGTCTTGCGCTTAACGGTCTTATAAAATTTATCTTCGGCATAGTCCTTATCGGCGCACTTCTGTTTTTGCCCGCGTGGACGTTCTTGTATCCCGGCGCGTACCTCTTTATGGCATTGCTTTTTATTCCCATGCTGACCATGGGTATCGTAATGCTCTTTGCTTCTCCCGAGCTTCTCAAAAAAAGACTTAACAGCAAGGAAAAGGAAAGCACTCAAAAGGGCGTTGTAGCCCTCTCGGGGCTTATGTTTCCCGTAAGCTTCGTGCTCTGTGCGCTCGATTTCCGCTTCGGCTGGTCGACCGTTCCCGCTTGGCTCGTAATACTTGCTTCCATTCTCTTTCTTGCAGGATACGCTATGTACGCAGAGGTAATGCGCGAGAACGCATTCCTTTCCCGAACTGTCGAAATTCAAGAGAACCAAAAGGTAATATCAACGGGACTTTACGGCATCGTTCGCCATCCCATGTATCTTGCAACCCTTTTGATGTTTCTCCCCATTCCTCTGATCCTCGGCTCACTCTGGGGACTTATCCCGTTTGCCGCTTATCCTATTGTAATAGTGGCGCGTATTTCCAACGAGGAAAAGATCTTGACCGAGGGACTTGACGGTTATTCCGAATATAAGTTAAAGGTCAAATACAAACTCATACCCTTTATATGGTAAAAAAGGAGCATTACATTGAAAGAAATCAAGGTTTACGATTCCCTGCCGCGTGACGCCATGGACATTCGCATAGAGGTGTTCGTGCGCGAGCAAGGATTTATTGATGAAGAGGACGAAAACGACCGCCTTGCCACTCATTTCGTCATGTACGACGCGGGCCGTGCAATCGCTACCTGCCGAGTCTTCCCGACGGGCGACGGAACGGAATACTTTTTCGGTCGCCTTGCAGTCCTTAAAGAATACCGCGGTCAAGGACTTGGAAGCGAGCTTCTCGGCGCGGCGGAAAAACACGTCGCTCAAAATGGCGGCAAACGTATCTCTCTGCATTCGCAATACCATGCAAAGCCCTTTTACGAATTCTCGGGATACACTGTGTGCGGTGAGATAGAATACGAGCAAAACCACCCGCACGTTCCCATGACCAAAAACCTTTGATACGAATATTTTAGGCAAGGTGATTAACAATGAATATAAGAAAAGATTCTGAAAAAACCGAATCCACAATAATTAAAAAGCACACCCCTAAAAGCTTTATCATAGCTTTGATTCTAGGTATCTTTATCGGTCTTGCCGTAATAGTTCCCGGCATCAGCGGCTCCACGATAGCAATAATTTTCGGACTTTATACGGGAATGTTGTACGCTATTGGAAACATTCTCGGAGATTTCAAGCGCTGCTTTGCGTTTCTCTTACCGATAGGACTCGGTGTCGTTGTCGGCTTCGCGGCAGGCTTCCTCGTAATACAAAGCGTTTTCGAAATGTTCCTTTTGGAGCTTATCTGCCTGTTTGTCGGTCTTATGCTCGGAGCAACGCCGGCAATTACCAAGGAAATAAAGGGAGCAAAGGTAAATCCCTTGCGCATCATTCTTCTTATGATCGGCTTTTTGATCCCTGTCGCTATCGGCGTTTTGTCTATCGTTCTCTCCTCGGCAGAGAGCGAGGCTGCCAAAGTCTTTACGAGCTTCCCGTGGTGGCGCTTTGCGGCATATCTGCCGCTTGGATTCTTAGTGTCCGTTACGCAGATAGTTCCCGGACTTAGCGCAACCGCCATTCTTATGGCGTTTGGGCAGTTCAAACCGATCCTCGGCAGTCTGCATTCGGAGTATATTATGGGTAATCCCATAGTTATACTGCTTTTCGCTTGCCTCGGAATTGGCTTTATAGTCGGTCTTGTTTCAATGTCAAGGCTCTTTTCCGCAATACTTTCAAAGCATAAGCACACCGCGTTTTTCGCGGTAACAGGCCTCTCGTTCGGCTCTATCGCGTCAATGTTCGTAAACACGGATATGTACGCACTTTACGTAGGTTGGGCAGAAGCAAATACTCTCCCTGTTTCCGACGTCGTAATAGGTGGAATTCTGTTGATACTCGGCTTTGCCGTTTCGTTCCTCTTGACCAAATATGAGCTCTCCCACGCAAAAGAATAATTGAATTAAGATCATAAAACAAACATGCACCCCAAGGGTTAAACCCCTTGGGGTGCATGTTTTTATTAAGTGTTATTTAATTATTTTCTCTTAAGCGTTACAGTTATCTTTACTCCGTCGAGGTCGATAACTCCCGTAAATTCAGGCTCTGCGGGTGCTTCAAGAGTTGCGAGAAGGTCGTGAATAAGCTGTGCTTCCTTCTCTGCGATAATGCTGTTCATAAGCTCGGAGTCGGTCTCAAAGCCGACAAAGATCTTATCGCTTACGTCAAATCCTGCTTCCTTACGGAATACCTGACACTGACGAACGATGTCACGCAAAATTCCCGCTCTCTGAAGCTCCTCGGAAATGGTGGTATCAATAGCAACGAACTCGTCGTTGTTCTTGTAGATAGCCACGTTGTCCGCGCTCTTTGCGTTTACGGTAAATACGTCGGGCTCAATATCCGAAATATCAAGAACACTTATTGCCTTTCCTGCCTTGACCGCATCGGAGAGCGCCTGCTGTTCAGCTGCGCCAAGACCTGCAAGGTAAGCCTTAACGTCGTTTGCTCTGTTCTTGAGCACACGTCCCGCAACCTTAAAGTTTACGGTAAGGAAGTTGGATTCAAGAGAATCGGTGTTCTCAAGCTCATTTATTTCCACCATGTTAAGCTCACTTGCTATAATAGAGCCAAACGCCTCAATAGCGGCGTGGTTCGCCTCATTTGCCGTCACGTAAAGTGCGGGCAAAGGCTGACGGATCTTTATCTGCTTTTCGTTACGAAGCTTAAGTCCGAGAGAAATAATATCTCTTGTCTTTTCTACGTTTGCAAGTATTGCCTCGTCGGTCACGTCAAGGTCTGCGCGAACGGTAGGCCACTCGGTAAGGAATACCGAAACGGAAGCCTCGTCAGAATATCTCTTTACGAAGTTCTGCCACGTGGTCTCGGTGATAAAGGGAACCATAGGCGCCATAACCTGCGTGATAGACTTTATCGCGTAGAACAGAACGGCATACGCATTCTGCTTATCCTTGTCGTTGTTGGTGCTCCAGAAGCGAGCGCGGTTGACACGGATATAGAAGTTGGAAATATCGTTTACGAACGCCTCAAAGCCTGCAACTACGTCGCGGGTAGAGTAGTCGTCCATATACTTGGTCGATTCCTTGATAAAGCTGTTTGTTCTTATAACGAGCCAACGGTCGATGTCGCAAAGGTCGTTTATGTTGAGCTTCGAGAGGTCAACCTTAACGTTGTCGATATCCGCATAGGTCGCAAAGAACGTTTCAAGGTTCCAGAACGCGAGAAGCTTTCTTCTTGCCTCGTCACCAAGGTTAAATCCAAAGCGAACGTCACCCGAGGTTGAGGAGGACGCGAAGATATATCTCGAAGCATCAGCACCGATAACGTCTGCCGCCTCGTCAAAGCGGATCATAAATCCGGTCTTGGAGAACTTGCTTCCGTCCTCGGAAACAACCACACCGTGAGTGCTTACGCGCTCGTAAGGCGGCTCGTCAACGAGAACAGTACTCATAAAGAGCATGGAGTAGAACCAAAGACGGATCTGCTCCTTCATTTCAAGCACGTGCTCTGCGGGGAAGTACTGCTTCCAGTATTCCTTGTCAGTGAAGTGCTTAAGAGTTGAGAAAGGAACGATACCTGCGTCAAGCCAAACGTCACCTACCTGCGTTACACGCGTAACTTCGCTATTACACTTAGGACAAGCGATCTTAACGTCGTCTATCCAAGGACGGTGGAGGTGAGGGATCGCGTCAACCTTTGATTTGTCAACGGCTCTCTCGTAAAGCTCTTCCTTTGAGCCAACTACGGTAAGCTCACCGCAGCATTCGCACTTATAGAAAGGCAGGGGGAGTCCGTAGAAGCGCTTACGCGAGATGTTCCAGTCGGACATATTCTCAAGCCAGTCAAGCATTCTCTTGCCCTGGTAAGGAGGCTCCCAACGAACCTTATTAGCGTTTGCTATAAGACGGGGACGAAGCTCGTCAACGGCAATTGCCCACTCCTTAACGAGACGGAAAAGGATCTCGTGCTTACATCTCCAGCATACGGGATAGCTGTGCTTATATTTGTGAGTATAGAACAGCTTGCCGCGATTTTTAAGCTCCTCAAATACGAGCTGTCTGCTCTCCTGCGCGTCAACGCCGGAAAGGAAGCTAAAGCCGTCGTAGAATATACCGTATTCGTCTATCGGGATAATTCTGGGAAGACCGAGAGACTCGCCGAGAGCAAAGTCCTCAGCACCGCATCCGGGAGCGATGTGAACGACTCCGCAGCCCTCTGCCTCGTCAACCTCGTCCCAAAGGACTATCTTGTGAGTAAACTTCTGCTCTTCCATTTCGGGGAAGCAGGTCTCGTACTCTTTGCCCTCAAGATCGGCACCCTTAAAGGTGTCAAGCAGAGTAACTCCGTCCTTGCCCTCAAACTTCTGCTTAAAGTAGTTAAGAGAGGTAACGTAGTTGTACTTCTCTCCCTCTACGTGAAGTCTTACGTAGTCCATCTCCGCGTTTACTGCGAGAGCAACGTTTGCGGAAAGCGTCCAAGGGGTGGTTGTCCATACGAGAATGTAATCGTCAGTTCCAACTAAAGGAAGCTTGAAGAAAACAGCCTCGTGCTCGATCTCCTTATAAGAGCCTGTCATTTCGTGCTCGGAGAGAGATGTTCCGCAGCGCGAGCACCAGGGCATGGGCTTGTAGACCTCTTTTATCCAGCCACCCTCATGACACTTTTTGAGGAATGCCCAGATACCCGTAATATTTTCGTCGGTGTAGGTGTAGTAGGAGTTATCCCAGTCCATCCACTGGCCAAGGCGTTCGGACTGCTCGGTAATAACGCCCGAGAACTTCTTTACGCGCTCGATACATTTATCGGTGAATTTGTCAAGACCGTATGCCTCGATATCGTGCTTGGTCTTAAAGCCAAGCTCCTTCTCAACCTCAACCTCAACCCAAAGACCCTGAGAGTCAAAGCCGTTGCGGTAGTGGGTATCGCAGCCCTTCATTGCGTGGTACTTGATATAAGTATCCTTAAGAGTTCTTCCCCAGACGTGGTGAATACCCATGGGGTTGTTGGCGGTTATAGGACCGTCGATAAAACGGTACTTAGGACCGTCAGCATTCTTTTCCTTGAGCTTTTTGAAGCAGTCGTTTTCCTTCCAGAATGAGAGTATTTTCTTCTCACTGTCCACAAAGGAATATTTTGTGTCGAACTTTTCCTGCATAATATATTATATTTCCTTTCAATAATATCGGAATAAAGATTTGCATACATGGATAGTATAGCACACACCTGCGCTTTTGTCAAGAATTTGCCTACAATATTTTAGTTATATAAAGAAGCACCTGCAAACCAACCCCGAAAGGAATCAATTTGCAGGTGCTTTCTAATTTTTAATTATGTTTTTTTGCTAATCTAAATTAGTCGTCTTCGTTCTTTCTGCGCTTAACTGCAAGCATAGCAGCGCAAGCTCCAACGAGAGCAACGCCCGTCATAGCAAGGCTTGCACCGCAACCCTTCTTTGCCGCAGACTCAGTCTCGGGAGCATTTGTTTCGGGAGCGCTCGTCTCAGGAGCCTTTGTTTCGGGAGTATATCCGTCGTCAAAGGGATCGTCAGCGCTGTTGGTGCCGTCGTCGGGCGCGGGAGTCAACTTAGGAATGGTCTCCGTTACCTTGTCGCCGCAGAGCGTACACGTTTTGGCCTTAATTCCGTTTTCTGTCTGGGTAGCCGCTTTAGTTACAACCCATTCTCCATAGCTGTGTCCGGTAGCACCAGTTTCGTTTCTCTTCTCCTCTGCCTCACATTCACATTTCCAAAGCTCGTATCCGCCAGCAGTACAGGTAGCCTCTACGGTCTCAACGCAGAGGAACTCGTGAACATGAGGATCGTCATTAACGAAGCTTATCGCACCGGGATAATAGAGTACCGTGTAAGAATCCATATAGTATACTACGAGATAATTTGCGTCCTCGGGGATTTCAATTTCAGCATCAGCTATTACCTTTCCGGAATCAGCTTCTTTAAATCCATTGTAGCCGCTTGCGAACGAAACGACCTCGCCGATCTGAGGCAGTTCAGTAAGGAACGTATATCCCATCCACTTAGATTTTCTGGCGGCAGGAGTAAGAATGACGCGTTCAAATACAGTACCGGTAATATCTATAACTGCAACCTTCCACTCTAAATCCTTCTCGCTGTCTTTGTGGTAGATAAACTTATTGTCTTTTTCGCCCCAATAGTCGATTACCGCGTGATCTGCGACAAGATATTCCATGGGCATGTCGTACTCGCTAAGAGTGCTGTCCTGAAGATTTTCAAGCATAGTATTTCCCTTTGTGAAAGTAATACCTGCAGGAAGATAATTCATGGAATCGTTCGTAGAATAGTAGAAAGCGAGATATTCTGCATTCGCGGGAATATCTACCATACAGTCGTAGCAAGCAAACTTAAAGGTGCTGTATCCCTCGGCATAAGAAACTACTTCGTCAAGCTCAGGCATTTCAGTAAGGAAAGCAAAGCAAACCCAAGGGTCATCATGATCATCTGCGATATCAAAGCTTACAGTATCGTAGTCAAGTTCCCTAATATCTATAAACGCCATTTTAGTTTCTTCGTGAATCTTATATTTGTGATCACCTACGTATTCAACCGTTCCGTCAACCGGCGTTACGGAATCAACAGGGTACTCGTAAGAATCAGGAAGGGGTTGGTTGGAAGGCTCGTCGTACGCATCCGCATTTGTGGGAACTGCCACGAGTGGCATGGTCATCATGAGAACCAAAGCCACTGCTAAAATTTTTTTCATTGTGCTTTTCATGTTTTTCTCCTTTTTTTATTTATTTTTTAAATAGCATTGCACATCTTACTATTAAAAAACAATCGTTACCGAAGCACCCGTGATTGATATAATTGCTAACATCAGCCCGTGCGCTTCTGTATATACATTATATCATTCCTTTTTTTCATTGTCAACAACCCATTGCAAAAACAATTAACCTAAATGCACTTTTGCATGCACAAAAATTATCGCAGTTTTTGTGTATTTTTATCAAGTTGCTCTCTTTAGACAAAGCAATTAGCGAAAAAATCCCTATCATTGCAAGCGAAAGATACTCAAGATATACTTGACAAATGCGAACTATTGAGGTATAATATGATTGATATAATTTCGGATTTCATAACTATTTAGCGTTTATAAGTGAGGGTTTACATGAGTTACACAAAATTTGACGAATTGCTTCGCGCGCACGGCACGTCTGTCTACCGCGTATCAAAGGCAACGGGAATCTCCGCTTCCACGTTTACGGACTGGAAGAACGGTCGCTCCGTTCCCAAAGCGGACAAAATGAAAAGAATAGCAGATTTCTTCGGTGTCACTCTCGACACTCTCCTCGGCGCAACAAACGCAGAGGCAGAGCTTTCGGGCTATACCTCGGTGCGCTCTCGTAAAATGGTGCCTATCATCGGAGAGATACGCGCGGGATCGCCCATTATAACCAATGAGAGCTTGCTTGGCTATGAATTTGCGGACATAGACGACGTTGACGAATATTTCTTCCTCAAGGTCTGCGGCGACAGCATGAAGAACATCGGAATGGTCGACGGCTCGCTCGTCCTCTTTCGCAAGCAGCAGTACGCGAGCGAGGGCGATATCGTAGCGTGTCTTGTCGGCGGTGAATGCGCTACCGTAAAAAGGTTTTCGAAAAACCGAAGGTCGGTAGTTCTGCTTCCCGAAAACGAGGACTACGAGCCTATCAAGCTCTCAACCGACGACTTTGAGTCGGGCGAGGCAAGGATACTCGGTGTTGCATTGGAAGTAAAAATCAAGCTCTAATACAAAATTAAGGATAAAACATGATAGCGATAAGTACTGAAAACCTTTCCCTGTCCTTCGGCACGACGCCCGTGCTCACGGGTGTATCCTTTGCCTTGGACGATGGAGACAGAGTCGGCGTTATCGGCGAGAACGGTTGCGGGAAGTCAACGCTTTTTAAGCTGCTTCTGGGCGAGCTTGAAGCCGACGAGGGGCACGTTTATATATCAAAGGGCAAGACGGTGGGAATACTTCGTCAGGATGAAGCCTTTGCGGATTTTTCAGGAGAGTCCGAGGAAGCCACGGCGCTCGAAATAATGTACCGTTCCTTCCCCGAGCTTCTTTCGATGGAGGCGCGGCTTTCCGAGCTCGAAGCGGCGCTTACGGGCGGCGAGACGGGCGGTAGGACGCATGAATCGTTAGCCTCGGAGTATAGTGCGCTCAACGAAAAATTTATTAGAAACGGCGGACTTGAATTCAGAGGCAGATGCGCCTCTACCCTTGCGGGGCTTGGCTTTGACAAGGACAGCATGAGCCGTCCGTTCTCCACCTTTTCGGGCGGTCAGAGGACAAGACTTGCGCTCTCGCGTGAGCTTTGCCGTGAGCCTGACATTCTGCTTCTCGACGAGCCGACAAACCACCTTGACCTTGAAACGCTGGCGTGGCTTGAAAGCTTTCTTTGCACCTACAAAAAGTGCGTAATGGTCATATCCCACGACCGTTATTTTCTCGACAAGGTAACGAACAAAACTCTTTCTATAGAAAACCACAAGGCAAAGCTTTATGCGGGCGGATACACCAAGAGCATGGAGCAGAGGCGCATCGACCGCGAGATATGGGAGCGCCACTACAAAAATCAGCAAAAGGAAATAGCAAGACAAGAGGCGTATATCGCACAGCAGCGCGCGTGGAACAGAGAAAGAAACATAATTGCGGCGGAAAGCAGACTCAAGCTTCTTGAGAAAATGGAGAGAGTCGAGCGCCCCGACGCAGTATCAAAGGGTATAAAATTCGGCTTTTCCTCGTCTATTGCGAGTGGAAACGACGTTCTCACGCTCCGCTCTCTCGGATTTGCTTACAGACAGTCGAGCCCGCTTTTTGCAAATATATCCCTCACTGTAAAACGTGGCGACAGACTTTTCTTGGTAGGTCCTAACGGCTGCGGAAAATCAACGCTTATCAAGATACTCGTCGAGAGGCTGCGGCCTACGTCGGGACATCTTGAAATAGGATATAACGTAAACGTCGGCTATTACGATCAGGAAAACCAAAATCTTAACACCGCAGGTACTGTTCTTGAGGAGCTTTGGAGCACTTATCCTACCCTCACCGAGCTTGTGATAAGGAACACTCTCGCGAGATTTAAATTTAAGGGAGATGACGTTTACAAGCTTGTCGGAGAGCTCAGCGGTGGCGAGCGTGCAAGACTTACGCTCTCAAAGCTGATATTGTCGGACGTAAATCTCTTGGTGCTTGACGAGCCCACAAACCACCTTGACATCGACTCGCGCGAGGCGCTTGAAGAAGCTATACTCGGTTTTGACGGAACGGTTATCGCCGTCTCCCACGACCGCTATTTTCTCGGCAAGCTTGCAACGAGACTGCTTGATTTTTCGGGCGCACCGAGCTTTGATACAACCGATATTTCCGTCTACAAGGCGGGCGAGGGATACGAGGAGCTTTTGCGCGACAGACAAAGGCGCGCCGAGTTTGCCTCGGGAAACGCAAGCCAAGCGGCAGAGCGTACTATCAGCACGAGCAAAGAACAGTATCTTCAGAACAAGCAACGCGCGGCGGACGAGCGCCGCGAGAAAAACCGCATAAAGCGTCTTGGCGAGGAAGCCGCTCGCCTTGAAGCGGAGATAGAAAAGATCGATACGGAAATGTCGGGTGAGGCGGCTTACGACTACGTAAGGCTCGCAGAGCTTGATAAGAGAAAAACAGAAGCAGAGGAAAGACTGCTCGAAATATACGAGGAGATAGGAGTATGAAAATAGGCATAATCGGTGCTATGAGCATTGAAGTCGACGCGCTCAAAGCAAAGCTTGCAGACTGCAAGTCCGTAAAGGTCAGCGGAGTTGACTTCTTTTGCGGAAGACTTTCGGACAAGGACATAGTCGTTGCGCAGTGCGGTATCGGCAAGGTGTTCGCGGCTATCTGCGCTCAGACAATGATACTCAGCTTTGGTGTTACTCATATAATAAATACGGGAGTGGCGGGAACTCTTTCCGAAAGGCTTTCGATA
This sequence comes from Oscillospiraceae bacterium, assembly GCA_015063335.1. The sequence continues at coordinate 29,924 of SVUH01000015.1, forward strand.
CTTGACGTGGCAATTGCCGACGGTGTGGTCCAGCACGATATGGACACCTCGCCGATAGGAGACCCCGTAGGACTTATTTCGGGGATAAACAAGATCGTTCTTCCCACGTCCGATAAAATGACAAAAGCAGCGTCAGACGTCGCAAGCGAGCTTGGAGTAAAGCACGAGCTCGGTATTATCGCGTCGGGCGACCAATTTATAAGCAGCGCCGACAGAAAGCGCTATATTGTCGATAATTTCGGCGCAATTGCATGCGAGATGGAGGGCGCGGCGATAGGACACGTCTCTTACGTAAACGGCGTTGAGTGCCTTATAGTCCGTGCAATCTCCGACTCCGCAAGCGGAGAGGCTACCATGGAGTACCCCGAAATGGTCGCGCTTGCGGCAGAGCAATCCCTTAAGATGACTGAAAAAATACTTGAACGCATTTAAATAGCGGAGGAATTTATATGAACGTTATTATCGTTGGCTGCGGCAGAGTCGGTGAGACCTTGGCGGCGCAGCTTCTTGACGAGGGAAATAATATAACAGTTGTTGACGTAAATCAGGAGAGTGTGAGCGAGATTTCCTCAAAGTACGACGTTATGGGTATAACCGGAAACGGCGCTACGCACACGGTCCTCGAGGAAGCGGGGATAGACAGCGCGGACCTGCTTATCGCAGTCACAGGCTCTGACGAGCTGAACCTACTCTGTTGCCTTATTGCAAAGCGGTCGGGAAATTGCCAGACTATAGCTCGCGTCAACAATCCAATATACAGCGCCGAAGCATCATATCTTAAAAACGAGCTTGGTCTTGCAATGGTAATAAACCCTGAATATGCAACCGCACAGGAGATATCGAGAGTTATCCGCTTCCCGTCGGCTATGAAGATAGATACATTCTCCGGCGGAAAGGTCGAGCTTGTAAAGTTCAGGCTTCCCGAGAGCAGTACACTCGTTGGAATGGCAGTAAAGGACGTAGTCACAAAGCTCAAATGCGACATACTTATATGCACCGTCGAGCGAGGTGACGAGGCGTTTATTGCAAAGGGCGACTTTGTGTTTGAGGGCAAGGACGTTATATCCATAATCGCCTCTCCCAAAAACGCGCAGGACTTTTTTAAGAAAATCAACTACACCACTCGCTCCGTCAAGGACGTCATGGTGGTGGGCGGCGGAAACGCCTCTTACTATCTCTGCGATATACTTGACAAAGCGGGCATAAACGTAAAAATAATCGAATCCAACGAGGTGCGCTGCCAAGAGCTTGCGGGAAAATGGAAAAAAGTAGCTGTTATTTTAGCAGACGCGTCGGACAAGGCGGTGCTTTTAGAGGAAGGAATACAAAACGTGGGCGCGTTCGTGGCAATGACTCCGCAGGACGAGGAAAACGTTCTTCTCTCCCTTTACGCAAAGAGTGTCGGAAACGCTAAGCTCATAACAAAAATCAACCGCGTTGACTACGACGACGTCATAAAGCACCTCAATCTTGATTCAATAGTTTATCCCGAAAATATCACCTCTGATATAATCGTCAGATATGCCCGCGCCATGAAGAATACCATGGGAAGCAACGTTGAGACTATGTATAACGTAATCAAGGGCAAGGTTGAGGCATCGGAATTTATCGTCAAGGAAAACTCACCTATCACAGGTACTCCCCTCGCGGAGCTTAAATTCAAAAAGGACGTACTGATCGCTGCTATAATGAGAGACAATAAGGTCATGATCCCCCGTGGATACGACGTTATCTGTCCCGGCGACAAGGTAATTATCGTTTCGGGAATAATGGCGTTGCACGATATATGCGACGTTCTCAGGTGAGGCGAGTATGAATTACAGAATGATAAAATATACCCTTGGTTGGGTAATGCTCTTTGAGGCTTGCTTTTTTACCGTGCCGATAATATGCGCGGCAGTTTACGGTGAAAAGGAAATATTCGCGTTTTTAATAAGCGCGGCAATTTGCGCAGCAGTTGCTCTTCTTTTGTTCATCGGCAAACCCAAAAGCCGCGACCTTTACGCAAGAGAGGGCTACGTTATAGTTGCCCTGTGCTGGATCTTTTTGAGTCTTTTCGGCGCGCTCCCGTTTATCCTTTCGGGAGTTACCACCTCTTACATAGACGCGCTTTTTGAAACGGTGTCGGGCTTTACGACAACAGGAGCGACTATATTCGGCGAGGTAGAATCGCTTCCCAAATCCATAAATATGTGGCGATGCTTTACACACTGGGTCGGCGGAATGGGAGTGCTTGTCTTTATTATGGCATTTCTCCCTCTCAGCGGCGGACGTAATATGCACCTTATGAAGGCGGAAAGCCCGGGGCCGTCCGTAAGTAAGCTCGTGCCCAAGGTGCGTACTACCGCGCTTATTCTCTATCTTATATATTTTGTACTTACTGCTCTTCAGTTCGTATTGCTGCTTTGCGGCGGCATGAGCGTGTACGATGCTATTTGTACAGCATTCGGAACTGCGGGCACTGGCGGATTTGGAATAAAGAATGACAGCATTGCATCGTATTCCCCGTATTTGCAGATAGTTGTTACGGTGTTTATGCTTCTTTTCTCCCTCAACTTCAACGCATATTTCTTCCTTATAAAAGGTAGGATCAGAGATGTTTTCTCGTCGGAAATACGCGCGTTTCTGTGTATAGTTGCAGCTTCGATCGGCATTATAACCGTAAGCATTCGAGGAATGTACGGCAGTATCGGAGAGGCATTGCGACATGCGGCATTTAACGTGGCATCTATAATATCTACGACAGGATTTTCAACGACAGACTTTGCAGCGTGGCCGACTGTTGCGTGTATCATTCTTGTGCTGCTTATGTTCATCGGAGCATGCGCGGGAAGCACGGGCGGCGGCATGAAGGTTTCAAGGTTTATCATACTCATAAAGGGTGCGCGCAAGGAGCTTAAAAGCATGATTCACCCGAGAAGAGTTCAAAAGGTAAAGGTTGATTCAAAAGAGGTTGAGTCAGAGGTCGTGCGCTCGGTAAATGCATATATCGCAGTTTACGTTATTGTTTTCGCCGTGTCTACATTGCTCATTGCCTTTAACTGCAAAGATGTGGTTACAAGCTTTACAGCAGTCGCGGCAACGATAAACAACATAGGCCCCGGTCTTTCGGACGTGGGTCCTATGGAAAACTTTTATTTCTTTTCGGTACCCTCCAAGCTCGTGCTCATATTTGATATGATCGCGGGCAGACTTGAGCTTATTCCCATGCTCATTTTGTTCTCCCCTGCTACGTGGAGAAATAAATAAGCTCGGAGTAGCGTTATCTTACTTTTCTTTTAAAAAAGAAAAGTAAGCAAAAGAAAACTGTACAATATTAAAAAAGCAAAGGACGGCGGCTCATTGAGTCCGCCGTCTTTATTACTTTATTTAAAAGAAAAAACAAGAAAAAGCCTTACGATATCTTATACTTAACCTACAAATTTTATTTGCGCGTGACCTTTTATTTTAAATGGACAGTCGTCCTCGACTGTCCATTTAAAATAAAAAACGAAAGTCGTCGGGACGTAGGGCCCGACGACTTTCTACATTAGAAAACGCCAAATTATATTTTACAAATAAAAATTCCGTCTTTTGCTATGTCAATTTTTGCAAAAACTTTTCATGAAGTTTTTTGGCTCCACCTTTTGTACACAAAAGGTGGAAAAATCGCGTTCTTGTGTCTTTAATTATCCAGCACGAGGTCGTCTATCTGCTGTTTAGCAAATGCGGTGAAGTCGGCAACGGTCATAAGTCCCATGTCGCCCTTCTTACGTGAGCGGACGGAAACCGTACCGTCAGCCATTTCCTTTTCGCCTATAACGAGCATAAAGGGAACCTTTTCGAGCTGTGCGGCACGAATCTTATAACCGATCTTTTCGTTTCTTCCGTCAACGGTTACACGCATACCGAGTCTTTCAAGGTCAGCTCGGATAGACTTTGCAAAGTCAAGCTGCTCGTCGCCGATAGGCATGATCCTTATCTGCTCGGGAGCCATCCACATCGGGAGCGCGCCTGCGTATTTTTCAAGCAACAGAGCGAGCGTACGCTCGTAGCAGCCGAGCGAGGTTCTGTGAATGATATAAGGAGTTACGCGCTTGTCGTTGGAGTCGGTGTATTCCATACCGAACTTCTTGGCAAGAAGCATATCTATCTGAATGGTAACGAGCGTATCCTCTTTCCCGTGAACGTTCTTTATCTGAATATCGAGCTTCGGACCGTAGAATGCCGCCTCGTCAATACCAACCTTGTACTCAAGTCCGATATTGTCAAGGATCTGCTTCATAATACTCTGAGCCTCCTCCCACTGCTCGGCAGTTCCCTCGTACTTGTCGGTTCTGTTTGGATCCCACTGTGAGAAGCGGAATGAGCAGTCCTCGCGAAGTCCGAGCGCGTCAAGCATATAAAGAGCAAGGTCAAGACAGCCTCTGAATTCCTCCTCAAGCTGTTCGGGCATGAGAATGAGGTGTCCTTCGGAAATGGTAAACTGACGAACGCGGATAAGTCCGTGCATCTCTCCCGAATCCTCGTTACGGAAAAGCGTAGAGGTCTCGCCAAGTCGCATGGGCAGGTCGCGGTAGGAACGCTTCTTGTTAAGGAATACCTGATACTGGAACGGGCAGGTCATAGGACGGAGCGCAAAGCATTCCTTGGTCTCGTCATCGGGATCTCCGAGTATGAACATACCATCGCGGTAGTGATCCCAGTGACCTGATATCTTGAAAAGCTCACGCTTTGCCATAAGAGGTGTCTTGGTCAAAAGATAGCCGCGTCTTTGCTCCTCGTCCTCAACGAATCGCTGAAGATTCTGTACGGTTCTTGCGCCCTTGGGCAGAAGAACGGGCAAGCCCTGACCGATATAGTCAACGGTCGTAAAATATTCAAGGTCGCGGCCGATCTTGTTGTGGTCGCGCTTCTTTGCTTCCTCTATCATTTCAAGGTAAGCGCGAAGCTCGTCCTTGGTCGGGAACGCAGTTCCGTAAATTCTCTGGAGCATCTTGTTGTTCTGGTCGCCCTTCCAATAAGCGCCCGTGCACTGCGTAAGCTTAAGAGCCTTTACAGCACCCGTCGCGAAAAGGTGGGGGCCTGCGCACAGATCAACGAACTCGCCCTGACGGTAGAAGCTGATAACCTCTCCCTCGGGAAGTTCCTCGATAAGCTGTACCTTATAAGGCTCGTCCTTCTCTGTCATAAGCGCGATAGCCTCGTCACGGGGAAGCTCAAAACGCTCGATCTTGAGGTTCTCCTTGACTATCTTCTTCATCTCCGCCTCAAGTGCCGCCAAAACATCGGGAGTAACGGGGATCTCGCTGTCAACGTCATAATAAAATCCGTTGTCGATAGCAGGACCTATTGTCAGCTTGGTTGCGGGATAAAGTCTTTTGACTGCCTGCGCCAGAATGTGCGAAGCCGTATGACGGAATACGTGCTTTCCGTCCTCGTCAGCAAACGTGAGAAGCTCAACGTCAGCATCCGCCTCGATAGGAGTTGTGAGCGCAACGACCTTTCCGTTCACCTTTGCCGCAAGAACTGCTCGGCTGATAACGCCTGCCTCTGCCGCCGCGTCATAAACGCTTACAGGCTCTGACTTTTCAATACTAAGTTCACCAAAATTGATTTTCATGATATTTTCCTCCAAATATTAATTATTATAAAACAAAAGCACCCCGAACGACGATGTCGTTCGGGGTGCGAAAAAACATAATTTCCGCACGGTTCCACCCGAGCTTTTTACTCTCACTGTTTATTCGGTTTTGCGCGCAAAGTGGTACCCCTGTCGGCGTTCACGAGGGAATCTCAGCTGTAACCCTCTCTCTGTAGAGCCGTTTCGGCAAGGACGTGTCTTCTTGCGGTTTCCGCTATTTACTTTTTGGTAGCGGAACGGGGATTGACGATCTCACGCCAATCAAGATCTCCTCTGTCAAGCGCGGTAATAACGACCTCCGCTGTTGCAATGTTGGTAGCAACGGGAACGTTATAAATATCGCACATACGGAGAAGCTCGTGCTCAACGGGATTATTTGCGTTAGTTGCGCGGGTATCTCTGAAATACAGAAGAACGTCGATCTCATTATAAGCTATGCGAGAAGCGATCTGCTGCTCTCCGCCCTGCTCTCCTGACATCAGCTTATCTATGTTAAGTCCGGTAGCCTCGGAAATATACTTTGCCGTTACGGCGGTAGCGCACAGATTGTGCTTGCTCAAAATACCGCAATAAGCGATACAGAACTGCGCCATAAGCTCTTTTTTAAGGTCATGCGCGATTATTGCTATTTCCATTTTTACCTCCACATGCTCTTTTAATCATATTTAAATGCAAGTTGCCAAAGCAACGTACATAAATCCACCTTTTCTATTATAACATTTTTACATTGGATTTGTCAATTACCTTTTCCAAAAAAATCACATTTTTTACTTTTGCTCTTGATTTTTCTTTAATTATGAGTTATAATATACCCAACTGAACAGACACATATAAATTGGAGGCAAAAATGATTGAACAACTGATCGAAAAAATTTCAGCAACCGATGCCGAAGTAGCTGCCGCTATAAAGGCAGAATTCGACAGACAACAGGACGGACTTGAGCTTATCGCGTCCGAAAACGTAGTTTCCGAGGCTGTTATGCACGCTATGGGCTCGGTGCTCACAAACAAATATGCCGAGGGTTACCCCGGAAAGAGATATTACGGCGGCTGCTCCTGTGTTGACGTAGCGGAAAATATCGCTATCGAGCGAGCTAAAAAGCTCTTTGGAGCAAATTACGCAAACGTGCAGCCTCACAGCGGAGCGCAGGCAAACACTGCGGTTTACTTCGCGCTTCTTAAGCCCGGCGATACCGTAATGGGAATGAGCCTCGCTCACGGCGGACATCTTACCCACGGAAGCCCTGTAAATATTTCGGGTATGTACTACAACTTCGTTCCCTACGAGCTCAACCCCGACACCCAGTACATCGACATGGACGAGTACGAAAGACTTGCAAAGGAGCACCGTCCGAAGCTTATCGTAGCGGGCGCGTCGGCTTACCCCAGAACCATTGATTTCAAGAAGATGGCTGAGATCGCTCACTCCGTTGGCGCATACTTTATGGTAGACATGGCTCACATCGCAGGTCTTGTTGCCGCAGGTGAGCATCCCTCCCCCGTTCCTTACGCTGACGTTGTTACAACCACCACGCACAAGACGCTTCGCGGTCCTCGCGGCGGTCTTATCCTCACAAACGACGAGGAGCTTGCAAAGAAGATAAACAAGGCTATATTCCCCGGAATTCAGGGCGGTCCTCTTATGCACGTTATCGCAGCAAAGGCTGTTTGCTTCGGTGAGGCGCTCACCCCCGAATTCAAGGCTTACCAGCATAACATCGTAGAGAATGCTCGCGTTCTCGCAGACGGACTTCTTGCCGAGGGCTTCGACCTCGTTTCCGGGGGTACGGACAACCACCTCATGCTCGTTGACCTTCGCCCCATGAAGATCACCGGCAAGGAATTTGAGGCAAGACTTGACGCGGTACACATCACCGTAAACAAGAATGCTATCCCCAACGATCCCGAGAAGCCTTTCGTTACCTCGGGTGTTCGCGTAGGCACTCCCGCAGTAACATCCAGAGGTCTTGGCACCGAGGACATGAAGACGATCGCTAAGCTCTTCGGCCTTGTTGCAAAGGACTTTGAGAACAACGCAGACGCAGTTCGCGCAACTGTTGCAGACATTTGCAAGAAGTATCCCCTTTACAGATAATTTTAATACAAAAAGGCTTCCCCATTCAAGGGGAAGCCTTTTTGTTGAAAGCGACTTGCCGTTCTATGAAATTTTCTTTATTCTTTGCGTTTCGTTTTACGGGAGGAGCAAGCCCCTCCCGTTCTTATTTTTTGTTTAAAACGGACAGTCGAGGACGCCTGTCCCTACAAAT
>SVUH01000016.1 GCA_015063335.1 Oscillospiraceae bacterium
CTGAATGAATCTTCTGTAGCAGTCGTAAGCCCAACGAGCATTTCCGGACTTCTTAGCCATTACTTCAACAACCTCTTCGTTAAGACCGAGGTTAAGAATGGTGTCCATCATACCGGGCATGGATGCGCGTGCTCCGGAACGAACGGAAACGAGAAGGGGGTTCTCGAGGTCGCCGAACTTCTTGCCGGTTACGCCTTCCATCTTTACGATGTACTCCATGATTTCAGCCATGATCTCATCATTGATCTGACGGCCGTCCTCATAGTACTGTGTGCAGGCTTCGGTAGAAATAGTGAAGCCCTGGGGAACAGGAAGACCAATATTGGTCATCTCTGCGAGGTTTGCGCCCTTACCGCCAAGGATCTCACGCATGTTAGCGTTACCCTCGGAGAAGAGATAGCAATACTTCTTTGCCATTGGTAAATACCTCCGTTTGATAAAAAATTTTGACGTCTTTAAGCGTTGAGAGCACAACTGTGCAATTCAACCATAATATTATAACATACTTTGTCTATTAATGCTACTGTCTTTTTAAAATTCAATGCCTATAATAATGTAAATTTTTCATGAACAGAAGCGGTTTTGATTGATTTTTTGACAACCTTGTAATATAATTATAAATTGGAATAGAAGTATAAATGGCAGGGTGACTAAAAATGGCAAACATATTTGATTTGTTTAAGCAAATATCCTCGACGGACAGCGCACGGACCGCGCCCGTAAAATATATCGTGGCAGGACTTGGAAACCCCGGAAAGGATTACGAAAATACAAGACATAACGCAGGCTTTCTTGCAATTGACCACGTTGCGGCAAGCAAGGGTACGAAGATAGACCGCGCAAAGTTCCAGGCGCTTACCGCCGTCGTGGAGATAGGCGGTGTAGGTGTGCTTCTCATGAAACCGCAGACCTATATGAATAATTCGGGAAGTGCTGTCGGTGAGGCTGCAAGATTTTATAAGGTCAGCGCAGAGCATATAATCGTCATATCCGACGACGTAAATCTCGACGTCGGAAGACTCCGCGTTCGTAAAAGCGGAAGTGCTGGCGGACAAAAGGGACTCAACGATATAATCGAGGTTATGGGGACGGAGGCTATACCGCGCATACGCGTTGGCGTTGGTAAAAAGCCGCATCCCGACTACGATATTAAGGACTGGGTGCTGTCAAATTTCTCTGTTGCCGAAATGAAAGCACTTTCTGAAAATTTCGGTCGAGTTCTCACGGGAATTGAAAGAATCGTTTCGGGGGATATTGACGGCGCTATGCAGATATGCAACGGCAAATAAACTAACTGATTTTATGTTTTTTAAAGGAAACAAAGCATGAATATAGTAACCGATTCTATAAGGTCGGATAGCCAATATAAGCAGCTTTTGGCGGCTCTTGGCGATGCTAAAGCGGCTAACCGCCCGTTGCCACTTGCGGTGACGGGGCTGTGTGAGGGTGCGACGGATGCGTGCTATGCGGCGCTTCTTAAGGATATTAAGTCGCGCGACAAGCGGACCGCACTTCTCGTATGCTCCGAGGAAAAGGAGTGCACGAGAATTCGTGCGTTTTTGTCACAGCTTGGACTCAACGTTGCCTTTTATATGGGCAGAGACCTGACGTTTTATAATATCACCGCCTCCCATGAGTATGAGCATGAGAGGCTACGCGTGTTGTCGGGACTTCTTGACGGTAGCTTTGACGCCGTCGTAACCACGCCCGATGCGGCGCTCGGATATACTATACCATCCGATAGGCTGATAAATTCCATGACTGCGGTCGATTTTGATAAGACCTCAATAGAGACTGACAGCTTCGTAAGACGGCTTCAGTCTGTCGGTTACGTTCGTGCAGAGCTTGTAGATGCCCCCGGTCAGTTTGCGGTGAGAGGCGGAATTATAGACGTGTATCCCGCATCTGCACGTTACCATGACATGGACGGAAACGTGATCACCGATTCAAAGCCCTTCCGTATAGAGCTTTTCGGCGACGAGATAGACCGAATGGAGCTTTTTGATGCTGAAACGCAGAGAATGACGGTAGCTCTTGATAGAGTTGAGTTTTCTCCCGCACGTGAGCTTCTGTTGGACTCCGAGAAAAAACAAGAAATACACAAAGCGATTTCTTCAAGAATAGACAAGAGCCGTGACGAGCGCGCAATTTCGGAAATGCGCTCGGAGCTTTTGGCGCTTGAGAACGACACAGAGCTTAATTTTATTGATAAGTACATCACGCTGATATATCCCGAAAAGACCTGCTTGCTTGATTATTTTTCAAGACAAAGTACAGTTTTAGTCAAGGGTATCTCTGCCATAAACGACAGGATAAAGGCGTCGGAGTGGCACATAAATCAGACGGTTGAAGAATTGCTTGAGGGCGGAACTATTGCACCGAAATACGTTGATTATTCACATAAGGCGACGTATTTTGAGAGCTTTCTCGACACCTCAACTGCCGTTTTCTTCGAGTCGCTCGGTCAGGGGCTTTCGGGCAAGCGACTTGGCGGAATGTTTAATTTCCGTACAAAGCATATGGTTTCCTACTGCGAAAATCTCGACCTCTTGTGTGAGGATATAGAAGCCTACGGAAAGACGGGATATAAGGTAGTCGTTACGGCGGAAAACGAGGCATCGGCGAAGAATTTGTGCTCCATGCTCGGCGAGCGAGGAATACGCGCCATTGCCGAGGTCAAAAACGGAGAATATACCTTGTCGACTCTCCCCAAGGGTACGGTGCTTGTTTGCTGGACTGAGTACGTAAGAGGATTTGAGCTTACCGTACCGAAGCTTGCACTTCTCAGTATTTGCGCCGAGGGTAGAGAGGGCGCGCTAGCCGCAGGCGGCATTATAAAGCGCAAGAGAAAAAAGAGAAGCGGCACGGAGGCAATACTCTCCTATAACGACCTTGAGGTCGGTGACTACGTTGTTCACGAGATCCACGGTATAGGACAGTATATGGGTATTGAAAATCTCACCGTTGACGGAGTCAGCCGCGACTATATAAATATTCATTACGCAGGAAGCGACAGACTTTTCTTGCCCGTTGATAAGCTCGATATGGTATCTAAATATATCGGCGCTCACGGCGACGACGGACTTGTTAAGCTCTCAAAATTCGGCGGTACTGAATGGGGCAGAGCAAAGGCACGTGCCAAGGCGGCAGCAAAGGATATTGCCAAGGAGCTTATTCAACTTTATGCAGAGAGAAGCCGTAAGCCGGGCTACGCGTTCCCACCCGACGATATAATGCAGACCGACTTTGAGGCGGCATTTGAGTTTGAGGAAACCGACGGACAGCTCGACGCGATCGCGGATATTAAAAAGGATATGATGACCGCTGTTCCTATGGACAGACTTCTGTGCGGTGACGTTGGCTTCGGTAAGACCGAGGTGGCGATGCGCGCGGCATATAAGGCGGTGCTTGGCGGAAAGCAGGTCGCGGTGCTCGTTCCCACGACAATTCTCGCGCTTCAGCATTATCAAACGTTCAGCGCGCGTATGAGAGGCTTGCCCGTAAATATAGATATGGTGTCGCGCTTCAGGACTACCAAGCAGCAGGCGCAGTCTATAAGAAAATTGAAGAACGGAAACACGGATATTATCATAGGCACGCATAGGCTCGTATCCAAGGACGTTGAGTTTAAGGATCTCGGCTTGCTCGTCATTGACGAGGAGCAGCGCTTTGGCGTAACGCACAAGGAGCGCTTAAAGCAGATCTCGGGAAATATCGACGTGCTGACGCTGACGGCAACCCCCATACCGAGAACGCTTAATATGGCGCTTGGCGGTATTCGAGATATATCTGTGCTTGACGAAGCGCCTACGGACAGACTTCCCGTACAGACCTACGTCCTTGAGCATGACGAGCTTATTGTGACGGATGCGATAAGACGAGAGCTAAGGCGCGGAGGACAGATATTCTACCTCTACAATAACGTCGAAAATATAGACGGCTGTGCCGCAAGGCTCTCCCGCGCGATACCCGAGGCAAGGATAACTGTTGCACACGGCAAGATGGATAAGGACAGACTTGAGGACATCTGGGAAGAAATGCTTCGCGGAGAGATCGATATACTCGTATGCACGACTATTATCGAAACGGGTGTTGACATTCCGAACGCGAATACTCTCATAGTTGAAAACTCACACCGTCTCGGACTTTCCCAGCTTCACCAGATAAGAGGACGTGTCGGACGTTCGGCAAGGCGCGCTTATGCGTACTTTACCTATCCGCGCGATAGGGTGATCAACGAGGTCGCAACCAAGCGCCTTGAAACGATACGCGACTACGCGGAGTTCGGCGCGGGCTTTAAGATCGCTATACGCGACCTTGAAATAAGAGGCGCGGGAAATCTTCTCGGTGCTGAGCAGCACGGACATCTTGACGCTGTTGGATACGAGCTTTATATCAAGCTTTTGAACGAGGCTGTTCTCGAAGAAAAAGGAGAAAAGGTTGAAGAAAAGCTTGAATGTACCGTTACATTGAAGTGTGACGCGTATATCCCCGAAAGATACGTTAAGTACGCTGCGCAACGAATGGGGATTTATAAGAAGATAGCCTCGATCGAGTGCGAGGAGGACAGAGAGGACGTTCTCGACGAGCTGATCGACCGCTACGGCGAAGCGCCTAAATGTGTAACGAATCTTCTTACCGTCGCGCTGGTAAAAGCGTCTGCGCAAAAATGCGGAATTACCGCCGTAATCGAGGAGCAGAGCGTAGTAAAGCTTAAATGCAATTACGTTGATTATCTCGTTTGGCATGAGCTTTCAAACGAATTCCGCGGCAGACTGCGTCTGGGCGGAGGAGATAGTCCCGTCATCAACCTCAAAAAGCAATCGGGAGATAACGTACCCGAGTTGCTCTTGAAGCTGTTTAAAAGATATGGCGATATAGTAAAAGAAAATCAGGAAACCTGAAAGGAAATAAAAAATGAAGTCTTGTATAAAAAGAATACTTGTACTGACACTTGCATGTATTCTCATAGCAGTAAGCCTTTGCGGCTGCTCGTCAAAGGGAAAAACACTTATGTCCGTTGACGATACAAAAATGAGCATTAACACCTATATGCTTCTTTTGTCAAGAATGAAAGGAAACCTTGCCTCCTCTTATGCCTTTGGAAATCAGGCGAAGCTCGACTCATTCTGGAATACCGTTATTGACGCTTCAAGCGGCGGAACGTATAATAAGTACTATACGTCAATTGTACTTGATAACGCAAAGACCTATCTTGCAGCCCTTGCGCTGTTTGACGAGATGGGCTTGAAGCTTCCCAAGTCTACTCTTGAGGAGATAGATGCGGAGATTGAAACACTTATTATGAGCGACGGCAATGGCTCAAAGGCAAATCTCAACGCAAAGCTTGCAGAGTACGGTGCTAACGTTGACGTACTGCGTGAGGCATATATTATGGAAGCCAAGATCGCGCTCCTTAACGATACGCTGTTCGGTGTGGGCGGAGCTTTGATCGACGCTTCAAATTATGAAAGATATTATAAGGAAAATTACGTTAGATTCAGACACGTATTCTTTTATTTTACCGAGGTCGTCTATGAGACCGATGTGAACGGTGACGATATATATTATTCAAATCTCAGTGATAAGATAATAGCTTACGACACGAGTGCTACTCAGCAGATTGATAAGGACGGCAACGTCGTAAAAGACAGAAACGGAGATGTTGTATACGTAAGAGTTGACTCCGAGGGAAAGGAAAGAATAGCGTACGATAAAAAGGGCACGGAGAGTAGTCCCACACAGAGAAACCCGTTGCTTGACGACGACGGAAAGATAGTTACTCGCAAGATGAATACCGACGAGCTGATAGCGCTCTCCGATAAGGTTCAGTCGATCATCGAAAACGAGGCAAGAGAGGGAGAGTACGCGCTCTTTGACAGCCTTGTTGAAAAGTACGGCGAGGACGAGGGAATGGCTAATTATCCGAACGGATACTATCTTACCGAAAACAGCGATTACGATGCTCCCGAGGTCATTGAGGCTCTGTTTGAGATGCAGGACGGAGAGATACGAAAAGTAGAGTCCGATTACGGAATACACATCGTTATGAAATATAAGCTCGACGACGGCGGATACGCTAAGGAGGAAAACAAGGACTTTTTCGTGACCGAATCGGGAACGTACAGCTTTCTTAACCTTCTTAAGAGCCAGCTCCTTGAAGAAAAAATCGCTTCCTATAAGGAGAGAATAGTCGTAGACGAAGCACTTTTGACTACGGTTGATATGAAGAGCGTTGGCGCTAATTTTAATTATTGATCAATTTGCTATTGACAAGCGCATAAATACGTGCTATAATAGCCTTGCAAAATCGCATAGAAATCAGGGGTGCCCATCATGGCTGAGACGGCGAAAGCCGAACCCTTTAACCTGATACGGATAATGCCGGCGTAGGGAGATTGGTTTTCTATTGTCATTGACACTTAGGAAAAATTCAACCGCACGGAGATTTCCGTGCGGTTTTAGTATTTTTTCGGAGGTGTCTTATGACATTCAAAACTCAAAGGCTGACGGTATCTGCCGTCATGCTCGCGCTTGCTACGGTGCTCGCCGTGGTATGCGAATTCATTCCTTTTTTGAGTCTGCCGATGGGCGGCGGATTCACTCTGGCAAGCATGCTGCCGATAGTGATAATATCCTATATGTATGGGCTGAAGTGGGGTTTTTTTACCTCGTTCGTGTATTCCTCCATACAGATACTTATGTCACTTATCATGGGTAAGACGGTGCTTGCACTGTTTACCCCATCGTCAGACGACTATATGGGCGTTGGTGTTGCAATTGCGGTAATTATTATTGATTACCTCGTCGCATACACAGTTCTCGGCATCGGCGGCATTTTTCGCGGATGCATCAAAAACAAGATCGTAGCGCTTGTGCTTGGCGTTATCGTGGCGCTCTCTCTGCGGTATCTATGCCACATCGTGTCGGGATATATTTTCTACGGTGAGTGGGCAGAGTGGTTCTTCGGCGAAGCAAAGGCAACGTATAAGATCGGAGAATTTATACTCAACAATTTCAGCGGAAAGGGATTGTCCCTTGTTTATTCGATATTCTATAACGGACTCTATATGATCCCCGAGATCATAATAACGGCAATTGCAGCCGCGGGCATCGGAAACATTCCGCAGATAAAGAAATGCGATAAACAAATTTCATAACAAAATAAAGGGGCTGAAAAGCCCCTTTTCTTTGTTTATCATTGTCTATTTGTTTGAGTCAAGTATTCTTTCTGCAAACTCAACGAGCTTCTCACGAAGCCAGTCGGGCGACTCAATACGTATTTTCGCACCCGTTGACATAATAATTCCCAAAAACAGCTCAATGCTCGGGAATTCGCAACGGTAGCGGTGACCTCTCTCCTCCTGCACGATAAAGCTTCGCAGATTCATAACGGTGATCTTGTCGTGGATTATAAGCACCGCAGAGTAGGGAAGCTGCATCTGTACGACGGAGACCTGTGCGGAGGTATCAACGAAATCGCGAAGTCCCGCAAGCACGGTGTTGTAATCCGACTCGTTTTCCGTGCTTACCATGGAGGGTAAAATAAATTCGGTTTTATAATAGTAGCCCTTGCGAGAAGCGTCGTAAGCCAAGGGTGCGCCGAGCGCTGACCTCATGTGCTCAAGGTCTCTTTGCGCCTGCCTTGATGAGATCGAAAATTTCTCTGATATGTCGTGTGAGTTCGGATAGCATCCGTCGGAAACCATCTTGTGAAACCACTGTATTCTGTCGTTGGCGTTCATAATAAGCTCCGTTAATTTTCTTCTTGATTTTCGGTAGCCGTAATTTCAGGCTCGCTTTCGTCGAAAATGATAGCATTAGCACCAAAGCACAGCTGAACAAGTCTTGCTACGGCAAATATTGCAAGTGAAAAGAACGCGATATCGTAATAAAGATTGGAGTAATTCAAGGGCATCTTGCCTGCAAAAAATCCAATTATTGAGGGCAGAGACGAGGCTGTAAGTAAAATCGAAGCGGCGGTAGCGCCCAAAAGGTGAAGTCCGCTTTTTTGCTCGCCGAGTCCTCGACGCATCTCGTTTACAACAAGCAGCATGCCGCCGAGCGCACCGAAGATAAATATTATCTTATTGGGAGCATTCATCTGTACGAAGTTGTCAAAATAAGATGAAGCGAGCGCCAGCGTAAGCCAAATTACCGTCATGCAGCCCGTCAGAACGTACGCAATGCTCGCGCGCGGTGCTGTAAAAGCGATAAGAATGAAGAATACAAGTGCTCCGATCGAGGAGATAAGCGTGAGAGCTATCTGCCACGTAAGGCCATATACAGAGAGATAGCTTATAAGTCCTCTTACGTATACTGCGGTATATGCCGCAACGCCAACGGCGGCGAGGATAGCTGCATATTTTACGTAAGAAGCATCACTTGCGCTGTTAGATAAAACACTTATGGGCTTTACGAGCGCAAAGACGACAGCTGCGATCACGGATACGACCGTAAGCACCTCAAATATTATCGGCAGAGCGGCGCCCGCCAGAAAATAACCAATGTCCTTGTCGTAAAAAAACAGTATAGAAAGGGTCCTCAGGACAGCGCACAAAAATGCAGCTGACAGAGCGGCGATGCCGTAAATTTTGCGCGCACGTGAGCTTTTGAAAATTTCTGACATATAAACTCCCAAAAATTTAAAATATTATAACAATACAATTATATACCGAAATTTTGAACCTCGTGTAAACAAATTAAAAATCTATAAGAAAACTTAAAAAGAAAATTAAATAAACCTCGCTCATAATACATTAGACGTACTGTGAGCGAGATTTTATTTTGATATATTTTAAAGGGAGTCAACAATTTTTAACCACTCTGCGGATAAAGCGTCGCTCGGCATTGCAAGCGCGCCTCGGGGGGAAACTCCGACTGTTCCGACCTTCGGTCCGTCGGGCAGGCACGAGCGCTTGAACTGCTGTGCAAAGAAGCGGCGAACGAGATTTTTGAGCCACCCCAGGAGCGTTTCGTCGTCGTACTTATCACCGAGTGCGAGCTTTGCCATGCGGTAAAGCTTGTCGGGAGCGAATCCGTAACGGAGCATGTAATAGATATAAAAATCGTGAATTTCGTAAGGACCTACGAGGTCTTCCGTCCTTTGCGCGATGTTTCCGTCCGCATCAGCGGGAAGAAGCTCGGGACTTACGGGAGTACTCAGAATATCGCGAAGAACGCTTGCAAGTGCCGCGTTGCCGTCATTTTCCGCAATGTCAGCGGAGTACGCAACTATGTGGCGAATAAGAGTCTTCGGAACGTCTGCGTTTACGCCGTACATCGACATGTGGTCGCCGTTATAGGTTGCCCAGCCGAGAACAAGCTCGGAGAGGTCGCCCGTTCCGACAACGAGACCGTTTTCCATGTTGGCAATATCCATTATCACCTGAGTGCGCTCACGCGCCTGCGCATTCTCGTATACCACGTTGCGATTCGACTCGTCGTGACCGATATCGGAGAAGTGCTGCTTGACCGACTCGCCGATGTTAACGCACGTAAGTGTAACTCCAAGTGCTGTGCAGAGAAGCTCAGCGTTTGATTTCGTGCGTGCGGTAGTGCCGAAGCAGGGCATGGTAACACCTATTATATTCTTGCGGTCCATGCCGAGCATGTCCATAGCCTTCGCTGCAACGAGGATCGCAAGGCAGGAATCAAGACCGCCCGAGATACCGATAACGAGCGTTTTTGAAAATGCGCGAGTCATGCGCGTTGCAAGACCTGACGCCTGTATCGTGAGTATTTTCTCACATCTTGCCTTGAGCTCGTCCGCACTTTCGGGTATAAAGGGTGACGGAGCGATCTTTCTTGTGAGAAGCGTATCCGACATCTCCAAGTTAAAGAAAATGTTTTGGAGTGTTTCGGGAGATTTTGTCTTGAAGGCAGTATTTCTGCGTCTGTCAGCGCAAACAATGCCGAGGTCAAGCTCACTTATCAGTAATTCGTCCGCACAGACGTCGGGAGCCTTGGCGATAATTTTTCCGTTTTCAAGAATAATGCTGCGAGTGCTGTAAACACCGTCGGTCGTTGACTCGCCAACGGCACTTCCCGTGTGAATGTATCCGCACACGTTGCGTGCAGAGAGAGAGGAGAGCATTACCGTCTCGTATTCCTCGAAGCCTATTTCCTCGGTGTGTGAGAAGGGATTGACGATAACGGTAGCGCCGTTCTCACAAAGCGTAGAGGCGGGAGAGATGCGCGCGAAGCACTCGTCGCCTATCTCAATACCGACCCTAAGCGCGGGAATGTCGTCGCAGGCAAACACAAGACCGTTACCAAATGCAACGTAATCATATCCAAGCTTTATGCTGATAGGCATGCCGCTGTACGAAGAAAAGCACTTTGCTTGTTCATATGACAAGACTGACTTCGGAGTTATACCTAAAATTTGTCCATTTTGACAAAATGCGGCGCAATTATATAAATTATCATTGACAACAAGGGGAAAACCGATTATAATAATCATATCGGAGCCTTCCGTTGCGGCGGCAATTCTCAACGCCTCATTCTTTGCGGCAGAGAGGAGCACGTCCGAAAAAAAGAGATCGGCGCACGAAGCGGACGTTATTGAAAGCTCGGGAAAAACCAGAAGCTTTACGTCTCTCTCCTTTGCTTTTTCGATCATCTCGATAATGGCGTCTGCGTTCTTCTCGCAGGCGGCAACGGATATTCTCGGAGTTGCTGCGGCAACCTTGATAAAACCGTGTTTCATTTCAGTCAATCCTTTCAATCCTAAATGTCTTATGGGAATATTATACATTTATTTTAAGAAAATTACAATACTTATTTGAAAATTTCTTTATTAACTGCTTTTGGAGGATAAAAAATGAAGGATATTAAAAGAAATCTTACGATGCTTTGTGATTATTACGAGCTGACGATGGCAAACGGTTATCACGCTTGCGGTATTAAGGATAAAATAGTCTACTTTGACGTTTTTTATCGCGATAACCCCGATAACGGCGGATATGCCATAGCGGCAGGACTTGAGCAGGTGGTTGAATATATCAACGATCTGCGTTTTGACGATGACGATATAGCGTATCTTCGTTCAAAGAATTGCTTCTCGGAGGAGTTCCTCGAATATTTGAAAAATTTCAAATTTACGGGAGATATCTGGGCTATTCCGGAGGGAACGGTTGTTTTCCCTGGTGAGCCGCTCATGATAGTTCGCGCTCCCGTAATTGAAGCGCAGTTTATAGAAACATACGTATTGATGATGATAAATCACCAATCGCTTATAGCCACCAAGGCTGCGAGAATAACACGCGCGGCAAAGGGAAGAGCAGTAAGCGAGTTCGGCTCAAGACGCGCACAGGGCGCAGATGCGGCAATGCTCGGCGCGCGCGCGGCGTATATAGGCGGATGCGGATTTACAGCATGCACTATATCCGACGAGGTCTACGGCGTTCCCGCTACGGGAACGATGGCTCATTCCTGGGTACAGATGTTCGATAGTGAGTACGAGGCATTCAAGACCTACTGCACCATATATCCGAACAACGCAACGCTTCTCATAGATACCTATAACGTGCTTGAAAGCGGTGTGCCTAACGCGATCCGCGTTTTCAAGGAGCTTGGCATAACCAAATGCGGAGTGAGACTTGACTCGGGTGACGTTACTTATCTCACAAAGAAAATAAGAAAGATGCTCAACGACGCAGGACTCACGGAGTGCAGAATAGTAGTATCCAACTCCATGGACGAGTACATTATCCGCGAGCTTATAAGACAGGGCGCGGAGATAGATGCCTTCGGTGTTGGCGAGCGCTTGATCACTGCAAAGAGCGATCCCGTTTTCGGCGGAGTTTATAAGGTTTGCGCAATTGAAAACGAGGACGGAACCATTACTCCCAAGATCAAGATAAGCGAGAACGTAGGAAAGATAACCACACCTCACTTTAAAAAGATATACAGACTGCGCGGCAGAGACACGGGCAAGGCGGAGGCAGACCTCATATGCGTTTATGACGAAGTCATTGACGATACGCAGCCCATAGAGATCTTTGACCCTGAACATACGTGGAAGCGCAAGGTGCTTGAAAACTTTACGGCGACCGAGCTTCTCGTTCCCGTTTTCAAAAACGGCGAGCAGGTCTATAAGCTTCCGACGCTTCTTGAGATCAGAGAGCACTGCAAGGGAGAAATTGAAGGTATGTGGGACGAGGTTCGTCGATTCACCAATCCACATAACTACTACGTAGACCTTTCCGAAAAGCTCTGGCAGATAAAGCACGATATGATATCGAAGTTCAGAAACAGTAAGCGCAAAAGATAAAAAACAAAAACGGCTTGACCTTGGATCTGTATCCAAAGTTAAGCCGTTTGTTTGTTTAAATTAAAGTACTCTGTAAGAAGAGATAAGCGCATCGCCGAGCGAGCTTGCTACCTCGGCAGCCTCGCGCTCAGTCAAAGCGTCTGACGTTACGCAAGCGCACGCTCCGTCAATAGCTTTTACCTCACCGTTGATGCCTGCAAGGGCGCTTTCATTTCCACGAACGATAAACATTCTGCGGCACTTGTAGTCAGCAAAATCAGCAAGGTCGCAAGGCTTTGCCGCTTTCCAATCAATGGATTTGGGAGACTTATCCATAGCGGAGATAATGTCGATAATATCCGCGACGACAGCGCTCGCGGTCGGAAGCTTGCCTGCACCGGGACCGTAGAACATAACCTCACCGACCATATTCGCATCAACAAGCACGCCGTTGAAAACGTCGTCGATCCTGCAAAGGGGATTAGAGGAGGGGACCATGCGGGGAGAAACGAATGCGATAAGCCCGTCAGAGGTCAGCTCCGTATAACCGATAAGCTTTATCGTATAGCCGAACTGCTCAGCAATTTTCGTGTCCTGCAACGTGATCTTCGTAATACCCTCAATGTGGATCGTCTTGGGATCTATAAGCTTGCCCGAAGCAAGAGCGGCAAGAATGACCGTCTTTCTTGCGGCATCAATGCCGTCAACGTCAGCCGAGGGATTAGCCTCTGCATATCCGAGAGCCTGTGCCTTTTTGAGCGCATCCTCAAAGGACTCGCCCTTATCTCTCATAGAGGTAAGGATATAGTTGGTAGTTCCGTTGAGAATACCGCTTATCTTGTTTATCTTGTTTGAGGAAAGGTCGTTTATAAGAGGACGGATTATCGGAATACCGCCGCCGACGCTTGCCTCAAAAAGATAGCGCACGCCGTTCTGCTTTGCGAGCTCACAAAGCTCAACACCAAAGGTCGAAACGACCTCCTTGTTAGAGGTGACGACGTTTTTGCCTGCCATAAGGCAAGCCTTTGTAAAGTCGTATGCGGGGTGCGAGCCGCCCATCATTTCCGCAACGATGGAGACCTCGGGATCGTTAAGTATGGTATTAAAATCGTGAACGACACGGTCACCAAAGGGACTATCGGGAAACTCACGCAGATCAAGAATATATTTGAGGTTATATTCACGACCGAGGCGCTCCTCAATAATTTTTTTGTTTTCAGTAAGTACCTCGGCAGTGCCGCTTCCGACGACGCCGAAGCCGAGTAAAGCAATGTTTACCATGTTTTTTCAGCCTTTCAAATGTGTAATACATATATGATACCACATTTTTTCGGAAATTGCAAATAAATATTGAAAAAAAATAAAAAATATGGTAAAATAATTATCAAGAGGTAAAAATTGACCTCAAAAGCGCGTTTTACCGAGGAGGCAACCATGAGTTCTGCTATAGGAAGCATTAATAACGTAAAAATATTTGTCCTGTATCTTTTGCAAAATATAAATTATCCCGTTGATTTCGTTACAATAAACGATATAGTAATGCAAACGGACTACGTAATGTATCTCGATTTTGCGGTCGCATTTAATTCGCTGCTTGATTCGGGACTTATCGAAAAGGTAGAAGAGGACGGAGAAGAGAAATACAAAGTGACTCCCAACGGAGCTATTGTCGCAAACGAGCTTAAAAGCGATATACTCTCAAGTATTCTCGACAAATCTCTTGCCGCGGCTCTCCGCTATATTGATTTTAAAAAGCGCGGAGTGGTTGTAAAATTCGATATTACCGAAACCGACGATAAGAAGTACCGCATTGAAACGAGCTTTACCGAGGGCGGAGAGTGCATGTTCTCGCAAACGATAATAGTCGACTCGTTGGATAGGGCAAAGCGCATGAAGGAGAACTTCTACGAGCGCCCCGAGGCGCTTTACAGAGGGGTATTGGCGCTCCTTTCTGGTAATGTGAATTATATATTTAACTAATTTCACCAAAAATGATTTCCTAAATGTGTGTTTATAATGGACAAAAAAGCGCGAGCGTTTATGTAAATTTTTACTAACGCTCGCGTTTTTCGTCATATTTTTACAAAAGATTTTTTAAAAATACCCTTGACATTATGTAAAATAATGATATAATAGTATATGTGGATAATTTTACATATCCCAGATCCTACGGAGGAAGCATGAGCGATATTGCCAAGAATAAAGAAATACAAGAGCTTATTTTCCGTGTGAGAAAAGGCGATGACGTGGCGTTTTCGGAGCTTCTTTCAAGGTACACTCCGCTTATTGAAGGCTCCTTACTTAGGTCGCTTGGCGATGAGTTCTACGGGCTTTATTCGGAGGACTTGCGTCAAGAGGCAACGATGGTTTTTTATAATTCCATTTTGACCTACGACGTAGAGCAGCATGAGGTCGAGTTTGGATTGTATGCTAAAATATGCATAACCAATGCGCTTATTTCTCAAAAAAGACTGCTTATGCGGCGCAGAGGTGAAAGCCTCTCGGAAAATGATCTGGGTGAACTTTTCGGCGACTCGGAGCAGGATCCGTCGGCTATCGTTATGGAGCAGGAAAGCTTGAGAGCCCTCGATTCGCTTATAAGGGGAAGCCTTTCAGACCTTGAATACCGTATATGGTGTCTTTATATGTCCGGTAAAACTGCAAGCGAAATAAGCCTTTCCGTTGGGAAAAGCAGCAAGTCTGTAAATAACGCCATATACAGAATAAGAAGGAAGCTGAGAGCTTCGCTTCAATAATCTTCTAATAATCTTCTAATAATCTTTGAATGATACGGGAAACCGAATCAGATATAGCTCTCCGCAGAATCGTCCATAACTGACGGAAAAGGGCAAAACATTTCATAACTACAAAGCGAGGTAAAACCATGAACGAAGAAGTAAAAGTCGGTATGGAGACTGAAGAGGAGTTTGTTGACGAAACTCTTGTTTGCAAGGAGTGCGGAAACGAATTCGTATTCACCGCAGGTGAGCAGAAGTTCTACAAGGAAAAGGGCTTTATGAACAAGCCTAAGAGCTGCAAGGCTTGCCGCGATGCAAAGAAAAACGCGGGAAGAGCTCCCCGTGAGTACTTCACCACTGTTTGCGCAAAGTGCGGTGGAGAAGCAAAGGTTATCTTCCAGCCTTCTAACGACAGACCCGTATATTGCAGCGCGTGCTTCGAAGAAATGAAGAACGCCAACAACTGATCATATTAAATTGTGATTATTAGGGACAGGCGGTGTGCTCACCGCCTGCCCTGTAAATGATATAAAGAGATCGCAGGCATGTGGACGGCTTGCGATCTTTTTGTTTTTTGTCGTAATATGTGCAAAATAGACAAAAAAACAAAAATGATTTCTACACCTGCCATTGAAAAAATACAAGAAAAGCACTTGAAAAAAATCCCAAAATACTGTATAATCATAGTGGTATCCCTTTTTTGATACTCGTAAATATAATTTTTTATTCCGCAAGAGCGGAAAAGGAGGAAAAGCCAATGGCAGCAGTAGAAACCAAAAAAATCAGAAATATCGCGTTGCTCGGACACGGGGGAAGCGGAAAGACTTCTCTTGCCGAGGCAATGATATATATAACGGGAGCATCTGACCGACTCGGAAAGATAAGCGACGGTAATACCGTATCTGACTACGATTCCGAAGAGATCAAGCGTGGATTTTCTCTTTCGGCGTCTCTCATGAATATAACGTGGAAGGATTGTAAGATCAATCTTATCGATACCCCCGGTTACCTTGACTTTGTGGGCGAGGTATCTCAGGCGCTTCGCGTTGCAGACAGTGCAATAATTCTCGTTGACGGTAAGGCGGGAATAGAGATCGGTACGGAGCTTGCTTGGGATTATGCAAATACCGCAGGACTTCCCAGAGCTTTCTTTATAAATAAGTTTGACGATAACGATGCGCGCTTTGCCCGCGTGCTTGACGATCTCCATATGACCTTTGGAAAGCACATCTGTCCTCTTACCATTCCTATGGTTAAGGACGGCGTTGTTAAGGGCTGTATCGACCTTATAGACGAAACTGCACACGTATTCGATGACAACGGTCGCCATAGCGTTGAAATAATCCCCGAGGAATCCAAGGAAGCGGTTGCAAAGTACCGCGATATGCTCATGGAAGCAGTTGCAAGCTCTGACGAGGAGCTTATGATGAAGTATTTCGAGGGTGAAGAGATAACCCACATGGAAGCTATCAACGCAGTTCACGAGGGTATAATTCACGGTGAAATAGTTCCTGTATTCTGTGGCGCTGCAACCAAGCTTTGGGGTGTTTGGACGATGCTTGATAAGATCAACGAGTCCTTCCCGCGTCATACCGCAAAGAAGAGCGAGAAGCTCTTCGACGGCTCCGAGCTTGAGATAGTTCCCGAGGGCGAGCCTGCAATTTTCGTATTCAAGACTGTTGCTGACCCGTTCGTAGGAAAGATGTCCTATTTTAAGGTAATGAACGGTAACGTTAAGCGCGACCTCGTTATGAAGAATAATACTACGGGTAACAACGAAAAGCTTGCTCATATCTACGTAATGAACGGCAAGAAGCAGACCGAGGTAGACGAGCTTGCATGCGGTGACATCGGAATGGTAGCAAAGCTTTCGGGTACAAATACCAACGATACCTTGACTTGGAATAAGGAGATCAAGTATTCTCCCATTACATATCCCACCTCTTACTATACGAAGGCTATGATCCCCGTATCCGCAAAGGACGAGGGCAAGATCTCGCAGAGTATCGTAAAGATGATAGAGGAGGATCTGACCATCAAGTACGAGAACAATGCCGAAACCAAGCAGATGCTCGTATCGGGACTTGGTGAGATGCACCTCGCAGTGCTTTGCGCAAAGCTTAAGAACAGATTTGGTGTAAGCGTTGATTTCAGCGATCCCAAAATCGCTTATCGCGAGAAGATAACCAAGAGAGTTGACGTTGAAGGAAAGCACAAGAAGCAGAACGGAGGCTCCGGTCAGTACGGTCACGTTAAGATCCGCTTTGCTCCCTCAGAGGAGGACGGCTTGACGTTTACGGTATCCGTTGTCGGCGGAACCGTACCTAAGAACTTCTATCCCGCAGTTGAAAAGGGACTTCTCGATTCCATGACCAAGGGAGTCGCAGGCTTCCCGCTCGTAGGACTTGCAGCTGACCTTTACGATGGCTCTTACCACGACGTAGACTCGGATGAGATTTCCTTTAAGACTGCCGCAAATATTGCGTACAAGAAGTGCCTTGAGCAGGCTGCTCCCGTGCTTCTTGAGCCGGTAGGTGACTTGGATATAACCGTACCCGATTCTATCGTGGGTGACGTTATGGGAGATCTCAACAAACGCCGCGGCGCAGTAATGGGAATGGATCCCGCTGAAAACAAGAAGGGATATACGGTAGTTCACGCTATCGCTCCTAAGTCCGAGCTTGTTGACTATCCTATCGCGCTTCGCGCTATGACGCAGGGCAGAGGAAGCTTTGAGTATGCGGTAAACGGCTACGATACAGTTCCTAACAATATCGCGTCCAAGATAGTTGAGAATTATAAGAATTCAAATTCTTAATATAAAATAATAAACGACAAAACCGCTTTGCCATTGGCAAAGCGGTTTTGTCGTTTGGTTAGATAGTGCCTGTTATAACGTATTCTACAAGTCCGGGTATTACCGTAACTTCACCTGTTTCGGGGTTGCGCACGAAGGTTGCCGCGGGAACCGTATCACCCTCTGTTGCCGCAACGGGAACTGTAAGCGTGCCATTCACATAAGTGTAGTCATCTGCACCGAGCAGAACACCGTTTCTCGAAACGGAAATGTTAGTAGGCGCGGGATTAAATGTATCGGTAAGAACTACGTCCTCAGCATCAATATTGCCGTAATTGTAGATCTTTACAGTGTAGGTGATCGTATCGCCGCATACTACGGGATTGGGACACATGGATTTAATTACCTCAATGTCAGCCGCCGAACTTACAGTGACGGTAGCGCTTGCTTCGCCGTCAGCGCAATCGGAATTGCTTTGCAGAGTGGCAGTGTTCGTTATCGTAGAGGCTTGAACAAGGGGAGCATACGAATTTGGAATAGCGTTGTAGATAATGTTTGCCGTATCTCCGGGCGCTAATGAAGGGAATGAAAACACGACGGCACTCTGAGAGGTAGCGTCAGTCGTCAGCAATGCGGTGGAGTCCTGACCGTTAATCAAAAGCAGCGCGGGCGCGAGGAATGTAAGGGGAGTGAGCTCCGTCGCTCCCTCTGTGAATGTTCCGAGATTATCCGTTACAGTAAGATCCGTAACTGTCGCCGTAGAGTTGTTTGTTACGGAAAGAACGTAGGTGATGGGAGATCCCGAGGAATAAGTCGTACCGAGTGTTGCCTTTGAAAAGCCGAGAGAAGAATCCAGTTCAATTTCAGCAAGATTAGAGTTTTTTGTTGCCGCAACGCCGCCCGACGTGTAGCTGACCGTTGCGAAATTTTCTATTGTAGGCATATGGATGCTCCTTTACAGTTTTTTGAGGAAATATCCTCTCTGTAAAAGTATATTCAATATATACCGTTGATGTCAAAGAATGTCGGGCGGAATTATAAGTGAGCAAGGCTCAACGTCAAATAGCTTTGCCGCGTGTGTTGAGTAAATAGCAACTCGCTTAGGTGGCTTGCCGAACATATTTTCAACTGCTTTTGCATAGTAGGACAGTTGCATGGCATGTCGCTCGCAAAGCTTCTTTGCGGCAAGCATTTCGTCGGAAAGCTCTTCCTTTGAAAGACGGTCGGTTTTGTAGTCGTAAAGAGATACGTCGCCGTTCTCGTCGATAACTATTATATCGATAACACCTTGCACGGCTATTGTTTCATTCTTTACGTTTTCTCTGAAATCCGGCTCGCGTGTAAACGCGGCGGTAGGCAAAAGCGCACTGAAGCGTTGCTCACGAATTATGCGCTTGGCATTGAGCAGTTCCTTTAAAAAGTCACTCTGCCTAAGTGCCTCAATGTCCTCTAAAAAGACGGAGTCTGCAACATTCTTTGGAATAAAGCGCTTTTCTGTTAGCATCGCGATGCTCTCTGGGACTCCCTTGCTATAGAGAAGGTCAAAGTCGCAGAACTGCAAAAACAGGTGAGTTGCCGTTCCTCGCTCGGCAGCGCTTGCCTTTCTTTTGGTTGATAGGAAGAAGTCGGGAACCGTTGGCTCTACGGCTCTATCAAAAAGTGAGAGAGAAGTGTCACTCAAATCGAGCACGTCGGGAGAAAGCCTTGATACAGAAAGCTTTGCAGGAATTTTTTGCAGATCGCCGTAGGGATATTCAAACGCAAATTGCTTTTGTAATTTTTGATAAAGCTCAATGTTGATAGCATCTTCTTTATTGACGTCGAGAACATTAATATCCGAGGATACTTCAAATGACGGAAGACTGTCGGTAGTATATCTTCCGAACTCGGCAAAGGAGTCGCATGCCGAAAGTCTTGGAAGAATCCAATCCATATACGACTGTGCGGAAAGAATGCTGTGCGGGCAGTTGAAGATTTCAAGGAATTTCTTACGTTCAATTATTCCGGTCATCACCGATCTTGAATAGCTTCCCGTGATATAAAGACGTTCCTTAGCGCGCGTCAGCGCAACGTAAAGAACTCGCATTTCTTCCTCAATACCCCTGATTTTTGCGTTCAGATCAAGAGCCTTTTTGAGCGGAGAGGAGTAGTACGCAAATCCTGTATTATCGGAAAGAGTCATGGCAACGCCTATACCGTATTCAAACGTAAGATGAGGATTGCTGCTACCCGTATTAAATGCCGAGGCACAGTTGCAAACGAAGCAAACAGGGAATTCAAGACCTTTTGATTTATGTATCGTGGTTAGGGTTACGGAGTCCTCGTCACCGCCCTCGTCCGATACGTTCATCATTTCTCCGTTTTCGATAATCGAGTTTATAAACTCGATAAAGTTGTAAAGTCCCTTGAATGAGCCTGCCTCAAACGTGCGTGCGTAGTCGTAAAGTCTTTGCAGATTTCCGCCCTCTCTGGACGCACCCTTTTCACACATAAGGCCCGATGCGACAAATCGCTCGGAGGCAAAAATGTGAGTCAGGAATCTGTCTATGGGCATTGAAACAGAGATGGTTCTCCATTTTTCGAGAGTAGAATTAAAGTCTTTGCATTTTTGACCGAGAGGAGAATCCTCGGTGCAGTAAAGACACAGCTTGTCGTAAAGCGAGTCTGTTGCTTGTCCCGCTTTGCTTATAAGCAAAAGGTCTTCCATTGAGAAATTGAATATCGGAGACTTTAACGCGCCCGCAAGCTGTATATCTCGTTGCGGATTGTCAACCGCATTCAGTATGCACAGCATCATTACCACGTCGGGGTTTTGAAAATACTTTGATGCGTCGGTGTTGTTGGATTTTATGCCAAGCTCTGTTAAAGCATCGGCGATTCGGCTTGCCGTGCTTTTGTTTCTGAAAAGCACCGCAATGTCACACGGGCGAATCCGCTCGCCATTTTCCTTTTTGCCGTCGCGTAAAAGGTCGTAGATGCTCTTGGCAACAAATCTTGCTTCTGCCTCCGCAGGGGAGAGAAGCGCGCTTACGTCAACGTCGTCCGAAATAAGCTTTTTTGAGTTCTTCGCAAAAATTGACACACTTATAGGCAGACTCTTTTCGGCATCCTCCGCTGTGCCCTTGGAATATACGAGGTCGTCGTCCGCGGTGTAGCCAATACTGTCCTTGCAGGCGGTGAATATCGGAGCGCAAACGGCATTCGTAAAGTCGATGACGGGCTTTGAACAGCGGAAATTTTCTGACATAAATATGCTTTCGTATGTTGTGTCGTTAGCCTCATTCGAGCCGTGTATCGGGAAAAGGGCGCGGTAATCCGCAAAAAGCTGGGGCTTCGCACCGCGGAAGCTATAAATACTCTGCTTTATATCGCCGACCATAAAACGGTTGTCAGGCTTTGAAATACAGCGGAATATAAGGTCCTGTACGGGATCAACGTCCTGATACTCGTCGATATATATGTCCGTGAACTGCTCTGCCGTTTTACGCGCAAGCTCGGTCGGAGTGCCGTCTGCGTTTACGAAAAGCTTGAATGCCAAGCGCTTAACGTCGGTAAGCTCAAGTATGTTACGGCGAGCCTTTTCCTCATTGTAGCGGATTTCAAAATTCGAGAGCACATGCCAAAGCAAATCAAGTTTTTCCGAGGTTAGAGCGAAAAATCGAGATAAGTCGTTCTTTGAATAACTGTAATATTCCTCTTTCAAGGTGTTGATATCGGCTTTCAAGGAGTCACGCAATGCCTTTGCAAAGACACTAAGGGGAGATACAAATTTTGAGGGAAGCGGCTTCATTGAGGGAAACTCATAGTAAGTTATTTCTTCTGCCACCGCCGTATAGTCATGAGCCTTCTTTTTCTCGTTGAGAAGATCAAGAAGCTCGATCAAGAGGACTCTGTCGCTGTTCATGGCGTCGTAGTACGAGGCAAAAAGTTTTTCATCGAGCGACATTTTCTCCAGAACATAGTCGTAGCTCTCGAGATATCCCTCTACGACCGAGACAGTATGATCGCGAATGATCGTTCCGTAAGAGGAATCAAGAAAGTCCGTGATTATGCCGGCAAACGCCTCGTCGGACACCCGCATTAGGTAATCAACGCCCTCGGGTGTTCTCATACAGGAAAGGTAAAGATCTAAAAGCACGTCCTCCATAACGCCCTCGGTGTCGCGCACAGTTTCAAAGCATTCGCACAGCGAAGAAAAATCTAAGTTTGCGTTGTGGAAGTCTTCGATAACATCCTTGATTATGGATCTTGCAAGAAGATTGGTTTCCGAGCTGTCCGCTATGCGAAAAGACGATGAAATATCAAGCACGGAAAAGTTTTGTCTTACCGCATTAAGATAAAAGGAGTCGATAGTCGATATTTGCGCGCTGACAAGCTTTATAAGCTGCTTTGAAAGATGCTTGTTTTTGGGATCTTTCGCAAGCTCCTTGGATACCGCGTTGAATATCTTTGCTTTAAGATCGGCGGCAGATGCGCGCGTAAAGGTTACGATAAGCATTTTTGAAATGTCAGCGGGCGAGTCGGGGTCTGTTATTGCGCTGATAATTCGTTGGGTAAGCGTAGTGGTTTTTCCCGAGCCTGCCGCCGCACTCAAAAGGAGGGTTTTATTTTTCGTATTTATAGCCGCGCTTTGCGCCGCTGTCCATGTCGTAGCCATTAAAACCTCCTTGTTTCAAAAATATTTTTTCTGCAAATTTGCTTTGCAGTGCAGTAGTGGCAGGGGTCTTGTCCGAGCTCGTTCATAGGTGAGCAGTCCGCAATACCCGAATATATGTTGTTTCCTATGTTGACAAGCGTTTGCTTAAGGTCGTCGAAAATACCGCCAAGCTGGCCTATATCGACGAGAGCCTTGCCTGAAAATACTCCGTTCTTTTCGGTAACGCCCAAAAGAATATCTTTGGAGTGGGAATGGCTTATAGCGTGTATCAGTCTTTCGTCATTAAGAATAAGTCCGCTTCGGTTGATCTTGCTCTCTGCAACCTCAAGTATTTCTTCGTCCGATACGTCAAAGCCCGAAAGCTGAGATTTAGACATAGCCGAGGATAAATATACTATTCCCGCAGGAATCGGATGGCTGTCGCTGTCAAGCCCTGAGACCTCACGGAAATGAGCACCTGGATTTGCGCAAATACTCATTAAATAAAGAAGCATCTGTATGTTTATTCCATAACTCAGCTCAGAAAGATTAAACTGCTTGCTACCCGTTTTGTAGTCAAGGATACGTACGAATACGTCCTCGCCGTCTCTCCAGATATCCACGCGGTCGATATAACCGCGAAGAACGAGGCGAGCGTTGTTTTCGAGCGTAAGCTGTAAGGGCTCAGGACGACCGTCCTTGCCGTCTATCTTAAGCTCAAAGAACGCAGGGCGGAAATCGGAGTCTGAAAACTCCTTTGCGATAGTTTCTATTATGAGCAGCGAAAGCCTGTAAAGCTTTTTGTAGAGATGCTCCATACGCTTGCTTTTGAGTACGCCGTCGGGATCGAGGATACGCATGTACTCGTCCACGGTCTCTTGCATTTTTTGCAGTATCTCATCGTGCGTCGGCAGTGGTGCACTTACGTCCGTAGGAAGCATAAACTTGACGAGATGCTCCATAACGAAGTGAACGAAATCCCCAACGTGATTTGCGGCAAAGCGACCGAGCTTCGGCTCGCGAAGCGCGAGCACGTAGCTTGCGTAGTAGCTGAACGGACAGCTTACGTACCTCTCAAGGCTTGACGGCGAAACGTATATTTTATCGCCAATAAGCTCTTTAACGGTGTCTTTGTCTATTCTGCACTCGTCTGTGCTTACAGATGAGCACGAAAGAGCCGCGACAAGAGGCAAATGCTCGGAAACAGCCAAGGTGGCAGCGCCTCTGTCCGCCTCGTTAATTATATTTCGAAGATGCGCTGCCGCGCTTGTGGGAGTTCCGGCAAGATAAGAAAGATCGCTTCCGTCGAACTTGTGCTTAGGTACGTCGGAAAACATTGCAAAAATTCGGTTGAAGGGGAGCGACGGTGTTTTCTTGCTTCCTTGAAGATCTGATGTGTGATAAAGAACGTAAAGTCGCTCCGAGGGAGCGGCAAAGGCATTCTTTACAAACAAAAGCTCGTTTGACGAACGAATGTCCGCGCTGTCTCCAAGCTCGATACCAAGCTCCTCAAGCGTTGTTAAGTCGGATGCGCCAAAAAGTCCCCTTGTGTCAACGACTTTTGGAAATTCGCCCTCGCAAAGCCCAATTACGAAAACGTACTTGGGATAGGACGAGCGAAGCATTGAGGCAGAGCCTACTGTAACCTCGTCGATCGACGTGGGAATAGTTCCGATCTCCGTCTGTTCAAAGGCAATTTTAAGTATTGAATAAAAGTCGTCTACCGACGCTGCAACGTCGGAGAGCGCCTCTCCGATGTCGGCAAGAGTTTTGAGAATTACGTCATATACACCGAGCAGCTCCGATGCCGCCTTTTTGTTTCCAAAGGAAAGCTCGCGCTCTGCTAACGCGTTGCACTTTTCACGCAATGAGGCTTTTTCTGTGTATCTGTATATAGCTCGGCAAATATCCGCCATGCTCTTTGCCATATCAAGCTCGGAAAAAAAGTTTTGTAAAGGCTCGCAAAGACGCTCCCTTACATCATTTGCCGTCGTAAGTATTGCCTTGCCTCGCTCTGAGATTCGCGCGGAAAAACCATCGGGATTCATCGTCCACTCGCCCTGCGTGTAGCGTGATCCTGAGATATTCCAAGTGTTTACATATTCCTCGAAAATGTCCGATTCGCGTAGCGTAAAGCCACACATTCCCGTTTTTATGTGTGAAATAACGTCGTTCTTTCTAAAGCCGTACTGCTTTATCCTGATCGCGGTCATAATAAATTTTACGGGTGCGAGAGCGCACAGATCGGTCTTTTGAGAAAAGAAGAAATTAATACCTGCATTCATGAGCGCAGGCTCAAGTATACCTCGGTATTTTTCGGCATCGCGTGCAATAATAACGATGTCGCGGTAACGTGCGCCGCTTTGTGTAAGCTCTAAAATATGCGATGCGACCGCCTCGGCCTCGGCATAGGGCGAGTCACAGATCTCCGCTACGATATGACCGTCAGCCGCGGGGGCTGAGGAATTCTCGCTTGCGGTGTCGATCCTCCAAAGATTGTTTGAAAGATAAAACAATGCCTCGTGAGTGCTTCTCGTATTGCACGAAAGAATCACGTCTGAGTGACCGCCCCATTTGTTTGCGTTCTTTTTGAGGACTTTCAGGGATTTTTCAATGCTTTCGGTGCTTATATCACTATACTGCGGGGAGGGCAGACATATAGTTACGGTAGTGTTTTTTGCACTCGCGAAGATCTTTTCTATCACGCGGTGCTCGATTGCGGTAAACGAAGAAAAAGAATCTATGTATACGTTTTTGTCCTTGAAGAAATCATGCTCGTCAAGTATTTCGCAAAGTCTTGAAAGGTCGTCTGCTGAGTCGCTGTATACCTCGTTGACAAAAAGATCGTACGTACCCCATATTCGCGAAATATCCATAAGTCTTGCCGAAAGCTCGGAGTCCGATCCCGAGCACTCGTTTGCTGCATTTTCAAGCTCCTCTACCGAAATACCGCTTGATTTGAGCTGCAATACCGCCGAGAGCATAGTTCCAATGAATGCTGAGTCGTTTTCAGCGTTGCTTGAGTATTTTGTCAGAAGCGGTGCCGTCTCGCGCAGAGCCTTCCACATGGTGATATGCTTCATGGGAGTCGTGATATAAGAATAGCAAAGTCCGCCGTACTCGCGGCAAACTCTGTTATAAAGTCTTGAAAAGTTAAGGACCTCCAAGGAGAGCTGTGCATTTGATGGCAGCGCTTCCAGCGTGAGTCTTTCAGCCTGAACGGCTTCCTGCTCGGGCACTATCAATAGAGAGGTTCTGCCCGCAAGCGCGTCCTCTTTTAGCATGTCCAATATTTTAGAGGTCTTACCACTTCCGTGGTTTCCGAAAATAAAATTTATCATACGTTTAGCCTTTCAGTAAGATCAGTATATTTCAGTTGCCGATGCACACACATTGTCAACGACGTGCTTCTTCAAAAGAAAATAAAAGCTTCTTCTGACTATAAGTACGTTTTCCTCGTCATATCTGCAAATTCCAAAGCGCTTTTTCGTACCGCTCGGACCTATTCCGTTGAATATAAACGGTGAGACTATAATTACAGCTTGGTTTTCTTTGGAGGCGCATTCATTTACGTACCCCTTGAAAAAGTTAGATCTTTCAAATGCCGACTTCGGAGGGAAAAATACCGTCACGTTTTTGCCAGTGAGGAATGCTTTACAGTGTCTCAGATGCTCGTGTCTTATAAATACAGTGAACAGTCCCACGATCTGTGAGGAGATGAGCGTCAACGCGATAAGCACGAAAAGTGCAGACGAGGAAATGACGAAAAGTGCAGCAGTCTCAAACGTCAGAAATATAACTGATGCGATTTTAAGCGTTGTGGTTATGAGAGAATATCTGCGGACAAAGCGTACTATCCGTCGGTAAATATTAAAAAACGAGGTGTGGCTCAGGTGGGCATAGAGATAGGATATATAGCTTTTCTTTGAAAAAGTATACTCAACGTGGGAGCGTGCGTCTAAGGACTGCTTGTATTTATCCGAGTGCCTTTTGTGCTTCGATTTGCCGTAAAGGCCGTCAAGCTCCTTTTTTAAATCTTCATTTTCCCGCCTTAGGCGCGAGTTCTCGGCAGATAGCTTCTTTATGCGCATTTCATTTGCTTGAAGCGTCTCTTTGTCATAAGATCTGTTTTGCATAAAACACCTCACTGATAGGAAAAACTGTCCTACATAAATATTTTACCACATTCTTGTCTGTAAAACAAGTTTTTTATGCGTTTTTATTTATTTAAGAAGATAATTTTACTTTAATTCAATAAGTATTACAAATTTCTTCAAAAAACCGTCACATTATCAATTTATAATGTTAGTAGTATATCCTTACATTCTGAAAAGGAGAAAAATTATGAATAATAACGACTTTGAAAATAATAACTTCATCGCAAACGAAAACGGCAAGGACACAAGCGAGACGGGTGCATACTCATCGGGACAAAGCAGATATTCCGCTAACTATACGCCCCCAAGCTACGTGCCGAATTTTACGGTAATTCAAAGCGGGGCAGATAGACAGGGAGCAGGTGCATCAAGCGCCCCAAAAAAGGAGAAAAAGACCTTTGGCATTATGGCTATCGTCATTTCCTGCGTAATTTCCGTTTTGATATCCGTAACGCTCGGTGCTTTTGCGGGTGCGCTTGCGGGTGGTGGCACGGTGTTCGGACTTTCGGCGCTTGGCGGAGAGAAAGAGGAAGCGGCTATCAACATTATCAGAAGCGATAGAGATATAACCGTAAGCGAGCTTCCCGGAAACACGGGACATTCGGATCTGTCCGTGGCAGAGGTTGCCGCGCTTGTCGGAGACAGTGTGGTGGAAATTACCACCTCACAGCTCGAGACAAACCTATTTTACGGACAGTATGTAACGAGCGGAGCAGGAAGCGGAGTCATTTTTGATCAGAACGGAAATTACGGCTATATCGTTACGAACTATCACGTTATTTCAGGTGCTAACAAAATAACTGTTCGCGTAAAGAACGGTGATAGCTACAAGGAATATAATGCCGAATATATGGCGGGTGATTCTGCGGGTGACATCGCAGTTATCCGTATTGAGGCGAGAGACCACCAGCTTACAAAGGCAGTGTTTGTAAGTGACAGCGATAAGCTTATCGTGGGCGAGGAGGTAGTTGCTATCGGTAATCCCCTCGGCGAGCTTGGCGGAACTGTTACAAACGGCATTATAAGCGCGCTTGACCGTGAGATAGTCATTGAGGACAATGCCATGGTTCTTCTTCAGACCAATGCCGCAATAAATCCCGGAAACTCGGGCGGCGGTCTTTTCAACATGGCAGGCGAGCTTGTCGGTATAGTCAACGCAAAGCAATCAAGCACGGGAATAGAGGGTCTTGGCTTCGCTATACCCGCAAATAACGTTGCGGAAACGGTAAAAAGCATTCTTGACAACGGATACGTTTCGGGCAGACCTACTCTCGGTATTGCCGTTGAGTACGGTACTTGGGAATATAGTCGCCTGCCTATTTTCGGAGGAGGTAGTGTCACGGGAGTTATAGTTACTGATCCCGGCAACACACAGTTCGAGAAGGGGGACTGTATCCGAAAAATAGGCAACAAAGATATCACCTCTATTAGCGACTATAATAATGCTATACGCTCTCTTACGATCGACTCAAACGTTGTAGTTCGTGTAGAGAGAGCAAACGGAAAAATGGTAGATATAACAGTAAAAACTACGGAAAATACTTCAAAGCACTAAAGGGGAATGCCTTATGTATCATATACTCGTTGTTGACGATGAGGTGAGAATTCGCTCGATAATAAAAAAATACGCGGAATTTGAGGGGCATACCGTAACCGAGGCGGCTGACGGTATGGAAGCAGTTCGGCTATGTAGAAATGCGAACTTTGACATTGTAATTATGGATATTATGATGCCCGAGCTTGACGGCTTTTCTGCCTGCCGCGAGATAAGAAAGGTGACGAATATTCCGATAATCATGCTTTCGGCGCGCGGTGAGGAATACGACAAAATTAACGGATTTGAGCTTGGTATTGACGATTACGTAGTAAAGCCGTTCTCCCCGAAGGAGCTTATGCTTCGCGTCGAGGCTATTATGAAGCGAGTCACCAACAAGGGAAAAGAGCAGGCAAAGAAGGAAAACGTCGTGGTTTCTCTTGACGGCGGCGGATTGCGCGCAGACGTAAC
Source organism: Oscillospiraceae bacterium (assembly GCA_015063335.1). The sequence continues at coordinate 28,590 of SVUH01000016.1, forward strand.
CGCGAGAATAGTTTATATTGACGATGCTCGGATAGAGATGTCACCTAAGGAATACGATCTGTTCTTTTATATGCTTGAAAACAGAAATATTGCGCTGTCAAGAGAAAAGCTTATAAGCGACGTGTGGGGATACGATTTCTTCGGCGACGTAAGAACGCTTGATACCCATATAAAGCTTCTTCGAAAGAGTCTTGGACGCTACGCGCGAATGATAGTAACGCTTCGCGGAGTGGGATACCGCTTCGAGGGATAAAATTTGTGAGGAAAAAACGTGAAAAACACCTGTAAAAAGTACAAAATAGGAATAAAGTGGAAGCTTTTTGCAATCGTTGCTATATTTATAGTTTGCGCGTTGCTCTGTATAGGCTTTTTTCAGGTCGCCATGCTCAACATTTTTTATCAGAGCACTATGTTTGCCGATCTTGACCAATCAGCTGAAAGCATAATAGAAAAGCTTGACAGCGAGGAAGCGGCAAAGAGGCAAATAATTGATAATTCGGGAAAGTACTTTTTCAACATTTGGCTGCTTCGCGTGAGGGGAGATAAGGGCGAAATCCTTATAGAGACCGACAGCGCGGGTGGATCTGAGCTTTCTTTTGTAAAGCAAAAGATGGAGATCATGTATTCTCAGGCGAAGGCAAACGGCGGAACGTATATTGCGACCATACCTGTCGAGGAGGATGACTCTCCGTTTGAGATCAAGGTGCTTGAGGACAATTTTGGAGATAAGGATTCTTTTCCCAAGATCACAAGCCATAATGGAACTATCGGAACGATATACGCAAAGACTGTAATCGTTGACGGACGGGAATACATGATACTTCAGTATTCCGTACTTACTCCGCTTAATACGACGGTTGCTATGATGAAGCGGCAGTTTGTCGTCATAGGAACGGTTATGATGATAATGGCGATAGGGCTGGTAGTTATTATGTCCAGAATGATAACTAAGCCCATAGTAAACATGAATAAGGCGGCAAAAAAGCTCGCTCGCGGAAGCTACGATGCAGATTTCTCGGGCAAAGGATACAGCGAGATAGAGGAGCTTGCCGAAAGCCTTAATTACGCTTCGCGTGAACTTGCAAGGACGGATAATTTGCAAAAGGAGCTTATATCGAACGTTTCTCACGATCTGCGCACTCCGCTTACCATGATAAAAGGATACAGTGAGATAATGCGCGATATTCCGGGAGAGAATACTCCCGAGAACGCGCAGGCTATCATAGACGAGAGCGAAAGACTTTCCAATCTTGTAAATGACATGCTTGATCTTTCCAAGATACAGGCAGGCGCGCGAACACCTCAGCTTGAGGAATTCAGCATTACACAGACGGTAAGTGAAACACTTGAAAGATATGAAAAGCTTATAATGCAGGGTGGCTATAAGATAGAGTTTACAGCGAACGAGGATGCGCTTGTAAATGCCGATCGCGGAATGATATTGCAGGTGATCTACAACCTTATCAATAATGCGATAAATTATACGGGCGAGGACAAATACGTTCGCGTAACGCAAGAGCTTTTCGGGGGTAAGGTGCGCATAAGCGTTGCCGATACCGGAGAGGGAATTTCCGCCGAGGAAATAACACAGATCTGGGAAAGATATTACCGCGTGGACAAGGTCCATAAGCGCGCTGCGGTAGGAACGGGACTTGGTCTTTCGATAGTCAAGGGAATACTTGAGGCGCACGGCGCGTCCTTTGGTGTTGAGAGCGCTCAGGGTATGGGAACGACGTTTTGGTTTGAGCTTGAGCTTTCCTCTTACCCCTTGGTTTTAGATGCAGAATATGACAACTTGGAAGAATAATGACAATGAACGATTTATATGATAAAAAAATCATAAGCGCTTTGCGCTGTCCGCTTTGCGGTGAGAAAATGCGCGTACATAGAGACGTGAGCACGAGCATCGTATGCGAGGGAAAAAGGACACACTGCTATGATGTTTCCGCAAGCGGATACGTTAATCTGTGTGCTCCGACTCAAAGCGGCGGCGGTGACTCAAAAAGCGCGGTGCGATCACGAACGGCGTTTCTTGACTTCGGCTACTACGAGCCTGTGGCAAGTGCGCTGAAAAGCATTTGTGAAAAATATTCAAGAAAAGAAAATATACTTATCGACGCAGGGTGCGGAGAGGGATATTATTCGTCTTTTTTTGCCGAGGCGGGCTTTTCCACCTTTGGTATAGATCTTTCCAAATTTGCCGCCGATGCGGCAGCAAAAAGAGCTAAAAGATGTGCGAATAAAAACGCTTTCTATGCAACTGCAAGCGTTTTCGAGATCCCCGTTTTTGACGGTATGGCAGACGTAGTTACTAATATTTTTGCACCTTGTGCGGAGAATGAATTTAAGCGAGTTCTTGTAGATAACGGTGTGCTTGTGGTCGCGTATGCGGGGGAGGAGCATTTGCTCGGACTCAAAGAGGCGATCTATGAAAACGCAAGAGTGAACGACGGCAGAGCGGATCTTCCGACGGATATGACTCTTGTTGAAAAGATACGTGTAAAATATTCGGTTACTCTTGATTCAAATGAAAAGATCTTAAATCTTTTCGCCATGACGCCGTACTATTGGAAAACCTCGGTGTCAGATGCCGAAAAGCTGAAAGAAATCGACCGACTTACTACCGACGTAGATATAATTATTGCAGTTTACAGAAAGTGACAAATGAGGAACGGTAAATGAAGGTCAGCGTTATTATTCCGATGTACAATGAAAATAAAATAATAGCGGATACCGCAAAAACGCTGTCCGCCTTTATGGATAAAAGCTTTTCCGATTACGAGATCGTGTTTGTTGACGACGGCTCGCGCGACGGTACTGCGGATACTGTAAGAGCGCTCTCCCTCGAAAACGTAAATGTGATAGGGTATGGCGAGAACCGCGGCAAGGGCTGTGCCGTTCGCCACGGAATGCTTGCGTGCGATGGAGACGTCAGAATATTTACCGATGCAGATCTTGCGTACGGAACAGACGTTATTTGCCGTGCCGTTGATGCATTTGAAAAGGGAGCGTCGGATATTATCATCGGGTCGAGAAATTTAGATAAGGACGGCTACGACGGATATACTCTTAAGCGAAAGCTCATGTCAAAGGCGTACATAAAGCTATTGTGCCTTGCGGGCGGCTTTAAGCTTTCCGACTCCCAATGCGGCTTTAAGGTGTTCTCACGTAAAGCGGCAGAGACGGTGTTTTCGGAGTGCTCCGTAGACGGCTTTGCCTTTGATTTTGAGGCAATAATAAGGGCGCAGAGGCATGGATTTAAAATTGCGGAAATACCCGTAAGAATAGTTAATCACAGAGAGTCGTCTGTCCGCCCCGTGCGCGATGCAATCAAAATGCTTGGGGACATACGGCGGATAAAGAAGACAGTAGGAGCAAATAAAAGTTACAATTGAGGAAATCTATGAAAACAGTTATTCTTGATACTTGTACCGTTACAAAGGGCGACCTTGATATGAGCCCTCTTGAGGCATTTGGCGAGATAGAATATTATGACTGCTTGACACCCGAGGAAATAATAAGCGTTTTAGAGAATGCCGATGCGGTGGTTTGTAATAAATCAGTAATTGATAGGCGCATAATTGATGCAACGAGCCTGAAGTTTATAGGCGTTTTTGCAACGGGATACAACAATATTGATATAGATCACGCGAGAGAAAAGGGAATTGTCGTATGTAACGTGCCCGGATATTCTACCGACTCCGTTACGCAAGTTACGTGGTCGTTTATTCTCGATCTTGCAAGCAGTACGTCAAAGTATGCGGCATCAGTCGCAAACGGCGACTGGAAAAGATCAAAGCACTTTTCGTACTTTGGCTTTCCAATAACTGAGCTTGCGGGCAAAACACTTGGAATATACGGACTCGGAACTATCGGTATTTCTGTCGCTCGCGTTGGCCTTGCGCTCGGAATGGAGATAATTGCTTATACACGCACACCAAAGCATGTTGATGGAGTCCGGCTTGTAAGCGAGGATGAGCTGTTTAAAAGAAGTGATTTTCTTACCTTCCACTGCCCACTTAATGCCGAAACGGCGAAGGTGGTTAATGCAAGAACTCTGTCACTTATGAAGGAAACTGCTTTTCTGATAAACACCGCACGCGGTGGTGTCATAGACGAACCTGCACTTGCTGATGCACTTAAAAATGGTGTTATCGCGGGTGCGGCACTCGACGTTCTTACCTACGAGCCGATGGCGACTGACTGTCCTCTTTGGGAAATTGATAACTGCATGATAACTCCTCACGTTGCGTGGGCGTCGATCGAAGCGCGTACTCGCCTTATCAGTAAGGTGGCGGACAATCTAAAAGCATTCTGCGAGGGAATGCCCATTAACGTCGTAAACAAATAAAAAACAGGACGCAAATCTTGCGTCCTGTAAAATTTAAATTAAAGAGCGGAAACGATCGCCGCGGTGTCGCGCGCGATGACCAATTCCTCGTTGGTGGGGATAACGTAGACTGAAACGCGGCTTCCGTCCTTGGAGATCTTCGTGGACTCGGAGCGGCGGAACGCAAGCTTGTTTGCGTCCGTATCAAGCTCAATGCCGAGGAATTCAAGATCCTTACAAACCAATTCACGGAGCATAACGCTGTTCTCACCGATACCTGCCGTGAAAACTACCGCATCAAGACCGTTCATAACTGCGGCGTAAGAGCCGATGTACTTCTTGATCTGATGCTTAAGAATGTTAACTGCGAGAAGCGCTTTTTCATAGTTGGGGTTCTCGGGACCTGCCGCAATTGCGTCCTCGACGTCGCGGGAGTCGGAAGAAACACCGGTAATTCCAAGAAATCCGGACTTCTTGTTCATGATATCGTTGATCTGAGCACCGGACAGATTTTCCTTGTCCATGATGTAAGGAACTATTGCGGGGTCTATATCTCCGCATCTCGTACCCATCTCAACACCTGCAAGGGGAGTAAAGCCCATGGACGTGTCAACGACCTTTCCGCCCTTAACTGCGGTTATAGACGAGCCGTTACCGATATGGCAGGTTACTATCTTGGTTTCCTCAACAGGCTTGTCAAGAAGCTTTGCCATCTCGCCGCTTACGTAGCGATGGGAGGTGCCGTGCATACCGTAGCGACGGATGCCGTACTTTTCGTAGTATTCATAGGGAAGCGCGTATACGTATGCTTCAGGAGCCATCGTCTGGTGGAACGCGGTGTCGAAAACCAAGACCTGAGGCTTTTCGGGCATGATCTCAAGACAGCCTCTGATACCCATGAGGTGAGCAACAGTGTGCAGAGGAGCAAAATCGCGGCAAAGCTCAAGCTTCTCAAGAACGTCCTCGGTCATGAGAATAGAGCCCGAGAAAAATGCGCCGCCGTGAACGACACGGTGTCCGATCGCCTGGATCTCGTTCATGTCCGTAATAGAGCCGTACTCGGCATCGGTAAGATACTTAACGACCATTTTCATAGCATCCGCATGATCCTTCATGGGAGAGAGCTCCTTGGTCTTAAGTCCCTTTATGAGTTGCTTGTGCTCGATAAGCGAGCCTTCCATTCCGATTCTTTCGCAGATACCCTTTGCGCTGACCACGTCAGTCGTCGTGTCGATGAGCTGATATTTAAGCGAGCTCGAGCCTGCGTTTACTACCAGAATATTCATATTCTGTTACCTCCAAAGCAGTAAATAATTTCAATATAACCATTATACTACAAGATTTTCAATTTTTCAAGAGAATAAATAAACTTTTTTCCAAAAAGGAGATACAAATGTCAAATTTTTGCATAGTATCGGAATTTAACCCGTTTCATAACGGACATGCATATCTTATAAAAAAGGCGCGAGAAATGGGCGCGGATACGGTGACTTGCATTATGAGCGGAAACGCCACACAGCGCGGCGAGCTTGCGATAACGGATAAATATCTGAGAGCGCAGGCGGCGGTAGAATGCGGCGCTGACCTCGTTATAGAATTGCCGTTCCCTTGGTGTTCGGCAAGTGCGGAATATTTTGCCGAGGCGGCGACCTGCCTTGTAGCCCCCTTTGGAGATAAGCTTATTTTTGGATCTGAGTGCGCAGACGTGGAAAAATTGCAGAGCGCCGCTCGGTTTTGCGAATCCGAGGAGTTTTCCAAGGAATACGATAAGCTTCTTCGGGACGGCGCGGGTGCGGCAAGTGCATTTACTGCCGTTATGAGATTAAAAGGATATGACTCGTTATCGTCAAACGATATTTTGGGCATTTCTTATATTCGCTCGATAATAAGAAATAACCTCTCTCTCGAACCTGTCACAGTGTCCCGAATAGGCGCGGCATATAACGAAAAAAATGAGGTATGCGGCGATATTCAGTCAGCGACCGCGATCCGTGCCTTGCTGAATAGCTGCGAGCTTGAGCGGCTTGAAAAATATATCCCGAAGAGTATGTGCGACAAGCTTGAAGCTGAGTATAAAGCAGGTCGCCTTACCGATCTGAATGAAATTGACGCATTGATATTGGGCTTTTTCAGACTTTGTGAAGCTGAAAGCCTTTCGGATATAGCCGATACGTCGGGGGGGATCATAAACCGCCTCGTAAGCGTGGCAAAGCAAAGCACAACAGCGGCAGAAATGCTTGATGCAGTAAGAACAAAGCGTTATACCGACGCGAAGCTCCGTCGCGCGATACTCTACTCATTGACTGGCACACCTGCAAGTGTGCTAAAAGAAAAGCCCGAATATTCCTTGCTTCTTGCGGCAAACGACAAGGGCAGAGAGCTGCTCGCAAAAAACAGAAAGGGCGCAAACTCATGCGTTATTACAAAGCCTGCCGACGCCCCTAAGGACAGCATGCAGTATGTGCTTTCAGAGAAGCTTGACGCCGTATATGCGCTTGCGAGAAAAAACAAGTATCCATCTGACTTTTTCTTAAAAAAGGGAGCGTATATACAAAAGTAATTGCTCGTTTATTTCATTCTTTACTTGACAAAAGGCTCTTTTGGTGTTATAATCTATCTGTATGTGTATAAAATGCTTTAAATATAGATGAAAGGTGTATTTGACATGGCAGAAAAAAGAGAAAAGGTCGGGGGTAAGTACCTCGAATATAAAGGAAAGCCGCTCGTAAGAGAGGGTGACACCATATGCTACGGCGATATGGAAGATAAATGTATTCTCATTCTTGAAATAATGTCGCATAAGAAAACAGCGGACGGAGAGCTTCCCGATAAGATATTGATACAGGTCGTTGAATCTAAAAATCAGTCTAACATTCTTCGTCAGGGCTCTAAGGACGGTCTTTACGAGGCATTCAATCTCGGTCTTATTTGGCTTGAGCATGAGCTTAAAAAGAGCGGCGAATAATTTTGCGAACAACCCAAAACAAAAAAATCAGGTTTTTCCGAAAAAAATTCAAAATAGCTATTGCAATTTTAAATTATTGTGATACAATATATGTGTAATCTAAAAACGGAGGTATATTATCATGGCATACAAAATTTCCGATGATTGCATCGCATGTGGCGCATGTGCAGAGGCTTGCCCTGTAAATGCTATCAGCGAAGGCGATTGCAAGTATGAGATCAATCCCGAT
>SVUH01000017.1:0-489 GCA_015063335.1 Oscillospiraceae bacterium
TTTGCAGTGCCGAAAATACTTGGCTGGCGACGGCCCGGAAAAATAGGTCAACGCTGACACTTAGTCGGTTATTTTAACGCAAAGGGTCCACCCGTTCCCATTCCGAACACGGAAGTTAAGCTTTGCTGTGCCGAAAATACTTGGCTGGCGACGGCCCGGAAAAATAGGTCATAGCCGACATCAATATTCCTCCTTAGCTCAGTCGGTAGAGCGCATGACTGTTAATCATGATGTCGCTGGTTCAAGCCCAGCAGGGGGAGCCAATAGCCGTTCAAGTTTATATGCACCTTTAGCTCAGTTGGTAGAGCAACTGACTCTTAATCAGTGGGTCCCGGGTTCGAATCCCTGAAGGTGCACCATGAAACTTGAACGGCTTTTTTATATTCATTTTTGCACCCTCAAGGATATCTCACCCGTGAAGTTGCTACGCAACCCCGTGTTCAGAATCCTGCGTAAAACGCTGTGCGTTTAACGCGGAAGGTGCACCAT